>NZ_JBEOZU010000053.1:0-65648 GCF_040298185.1 Streptomyces sp. NPDC001634
CCGGCCTCGCCCGGCCCCTCTTCCCAGGCCCGGACCCCGGCCCCGGCCGCGGCCCCGGCCACCGCCTCCCCGCCCGCCGAGTCCGCGCCGCCCCCGCTCACCATCCCCGACACCCCGCCTCCGGTCGACCACGTCGGCTCCGGGCCGCCCACCTACGACGCCGAGCCCACCGCGATTCCGCTCGCCGATCCGGACGATCTCGCGGACCTGGTGGCCGACACCGTGCTGGACGGGGCGCGGTACGGGGCCTGCACGCTGCGGGCGGTCTCCGTGCGCGGCGACTCGGCCCGCTTCCGGGGCGAGCCGCGCCGGGACTCCCTGCTCACCGCCCGCTTCGGCACCGGCGACCAGGCGCTCGTCCTCGTCGCCATGGCGACCGGCGCGCGGGCCACGCCCGGGGCGCACCGGGCCGCCGCCGAGGTGTGTCACTGGATCGGGCGGGCCGTCGGGCGCAGTTACCTCCGCCTCGGCGAGGACATCCGGGCCGCCCGGCGCGGCGACCTCAAGTCGGGTCTGCACCGGCTCACCGACCGCAGTCTCGGCAAGCTCCGGGCCAGCGCCGCTGAGCAGGGGGTCGCGCCCGAGGAGTACACCGCCACGCTCCGCTGTCTGTTGCTGCCGGCCGACCCCGCCTGCCGCACCCGTGTCTTCTTCGGAGTCGGCGAGGGAGGTCTGTTCCGGCTGCGGGACGGCGATTGGCAGGACATCGAGCCGCCCGTCGCCGAGGCGACGGGCGAGGCCGTGGTCGGCTTCGGATCGCTGCCGTCCGAGACCCCCGAGGGCGACCGGCTCACCATGGACCTGGGGATCACGACGCCCCCGAGCCCGTACGAACCTTCCCCCGAGCCACCCCGAGACCCCTTCCGCTTCCGCGCGTCCATCGCCCGTCCGGGTGACACGCTGCTGCTGTGCACCAGCGGCCTCGCGGACCCTCTGCGCGGCCAGCCGCAGCTCGCCGAGCACCTGACGACCCGCTGGTCGACGGGCGAACCGCCGGGTCTCGCGGCCTTCTTCGCGGACACGTTGGTGAGGGTGAAGGGTTACGCCGACGACCGTACGGCGGCAGCCGTCTGGGAGGCGTGATCGGGGCCACTGTGGGTTGATGGTTCCAGGGCCCCGTCGCCTCCGGGCGGATGCCGGGAGTTCGACGACGGGGGACCCTGGGACCGATAGGGGTGCATGCATCCATGGCCAAGCAGAACGTTGCCGACCAGTTCGTGGACATCCTCGCCCGCGCCGGAGTCAGACGTCTGTACGGGGTGGTCGGCGACAGCCTCAACCCGATCGTGGACGCCGTCCGTCGCAACTCAGCCGTCGACTGGGTCCATGTCCGGCATGAGGAGACCGCGGCCTTCGCGGCGGGCGCCGAGGCACAGATCACCGGGAAGCTGACCGCGTGCGCCGGCTCCTGTGGCCCCGGCAACCTCCACCTCATCAACGGCCTGTACGACGCACACCGCTCCATGGCCCCCGTGCTCGCCCTCGCCTCGCACATACCGTCCAGCGAGATAGGTCTCGGCTACTTCCAGGAGACCCACCCCGACCAGCTGTTCCGCGAGTGCAGCCACTACAGCGAGCTGATATCCAACCCGAGGCAGATGCCCCGGCTGCTGCAGACGGCGATCCAGCACGCGATAGGCCGCAGCGGCGTGAGCGTCGTCTCGCTCCCGGGCGACATAGCGGACCAGCCGGCCCCCGACCAGGTCGCCCAGACCGCTCTCGTCACCTCCCGGCCCACCGTCCGCCCGGGTGACGCCGAGATCGACCGGCTCGTGCGGATGATCGACGAGGCACAGAGGGTCACCCTCTTCTGCGGCAGCGGCACCGCGGGCGCGCACGCCGAGGTCATGGAGTTCGCCGAGAAGATCAAGTCCCCGGTGGGCCACGCCCTGCGCGGCAAGGAGTGGATCCAGTACGACAACCCGTACGACGTCGGAATGAGCGGTTTGCTCGGCTACGGTGCCGCCTACGAGGCCACGCACGAGTGCGACCTGTTGATCCTGCTGGGCACCGACTTCCCGTACAACGCCTTCCTCCCGGACGATGTGACGATCGCCCAGATCGACATACGACCGGAGAACCTGGGCCGGCGCTCCCGGCTGGACCTCGCGGTGTGGGGCGATGTCAAGGAGACCCTGCGCTGTGTCATCCCGCGTGTGAAGCCCAAGGTCAACCGCCGCTTCCTCGACAAGATGCTGAAGAAACACGCGGACGCCCTCGAAGGCGTGGTGAAGGCTTACACGCGCAAGGTCGACAAGCACATCCCGATCCACCCCGAGTACGTGGCGGCCGTCCTCGACGAGATCGCCGACGAAGAGGCGGTCTTCACGGTCGACACAGGGATGTGCAACGTATGGGCGGCCCGCTACATCTCGCCCAATGGCCGCCGGCGCATCATCGGTTCGTTCTCCCACGGTTCGATGGCGAACGCGTTGCCGATGGCGATCGGCGCGCAGTTCACCGACCGGAACCGGCAGGTCGTGTCGATGTCCGGTGACGGCGGGTTCTCGATGCTGATGGGTGACTTCCTGACCCTGGTGCAGTACGACCTGCCGGTGAAGGTGGTCCTGTTCAACAACTCCTCGCTCGGCATGGTGGAGCTGGAGATGATGGTCGCCGGACTGCCCTCGTACGGCACGGCCACCAAGAACCCCGATTTCGCGGCCGTGGCCCGCGCGTGCGGGGCTTACGGCATCCGGGTGGAGAAGCCCAGGCAACTCGCGGGCGCCCTGAAGGACGCCTTCCGGCACAAGGGTCCGGCACTGGTCGATATCGTCACCGACCCGAACGCCCTGTCCATCCCGCCGAAGATCAGCGCGGAGATGGTGACGGGCTTTGCGCTCTCCGCCTCGAAGATCGTGCTGGACGGAGGCGTCGGCCGCATGCTGCAGATGGCCCGCTCCAACCTGCGCAACGTGCCCCGGCCCTAGCAGGTCCGAGGTGCACAGACCGGAACCCCGGCCCGATTCCGGCGGGCCGGGGTTCTCGTTCCTTTCTGCATCACGCGGGTGACCGGGTCACCGGCCGCCGCCTCCGTCGAATCCGCCGTCGAAGCCGCCGTCGAATCCGCCACCGAATCCGCCACCGAATCCGCCGCCGAAGCCGCCGAAGCCGCCGAAGCCGCCGAAGCCGCCGAATCCGAAGTCCTCGCGATGGACAATTCGGAAGCTGGCCACCACGCCGTGCTTGACCTTCACACCGCCCCGGACACGACGGGGGAACAGCCCGTTGCTGGAGCTGAAGGGGCCGACGGTGGCGATGGGAGCACCGTTGTCGCAGGTGGCGCCGTTGAACACCTCGACGGTCCGCTTGCTGTCGTTGCGAACGTTCAGGCTGTTGGCGCCGAGCCCGCTGACCACGGTGATGCAGCCGTCCGGGACCGCCGTGTAGGTGCGCTCGTTGATGTGGACCACACCGATGAACGGGCGACGGAACCCACCACCACCCCGGCGGCCGCCCTCGAAGCCCTTGCCGACGTTGTTCTCGCCGCTGCCGCCCTGGACGGTGGTGGGAGCGGCCGCTTGCTGGGCGACCGGAGCCGTCTGGACCGGCTCGGAGGCGGCCGAGGCGTAGGTGATGCCGGTGGCTGCCAGGGCCGCGGCGGCCGCGGATGCGGCTGTGACTACTTTGGAACGCGTTGCCATGTGAGTTCTCCTGTCTGAGAGACGTCGGCTGTGAGCCGATGCGTGATTGAACGTACATACCCGGGCAATGCGTGTCATGTCGGACATGCTGAAAATATGACGAACACTTCGATTGGAGTAATGTCGTCACTGACGCCCCGTCACTCGGGGGAGGGTGCCGCGGGGCCTTCGTCGACGCAGGCGTCGTAGGGTTCCGTGAATCCAACTGCCGCCCCTCGGCAGTGACTTGACTGCGCCGGCCGTCGGCAAGTGGGTGGCGCACGTCGAACCCGGAGTTCTACTGGAGCGACCGCAGCCCTCGTACGGCCGTATCGGCAGTCCCCAGTCGGTCGATAAGCCCCTTGGCGGCGGTCGAACTCCCGCCCGATCGAGCGTTTCCGACGCGCCGCATTCGGTCGTTGACGATTCGACATGACTGTCGTCCCGCCGACGGGGCATGGATCCCCGTGAACATGTTCGACCAGGAGGGGAACCGACATCCACGTGCGGGCGGGGGACATGAAGAGGCGAGCACGAGGGGGCGGTCCCGGGGTCATCGGGGCCTCCTCGGCGAATAAGACGGAGGAAACGACCGACGGCGCGACGGACCGATCAGACGGCATACAACTCAGGCGCAGGCTGGGACGGGCCGATTTACGGGCGGTGCCCGAGGCGCGCAGGGCCCTGCGCGAGCTGCTCACTCACTGGGGAAAGCCGGGACGATCCGAGATAGCCGAACTGCTCACCAGCGAACTCGTCACCAACGCGCTCATCCACACCGATCACGACGCGGTCCTGACGGCCACCGTCTCACCGGATGGACTCCACGTGGAAGTGCGGGACTTCGAGGGACGCAGGCCGAGGCTGCGGGTACCGAACGCCGACTACGGTACGCACGGCAGAGGCCTGATGCTGGTGCAGTCCCTCGCGGACGAGTGGGGCGTACGGTCCCATGGCGTGGGAAAGGCGGTCTGGTTCGAACTGGACGCGGGAGCCGCATGACGCACTGAAGGGGGCGCGGCACCCGCCGCGCCCCCTTCCAGTGACTGCGTCAGGTCTCAGCCGAACTGCTGCTCGAGGTCCTTGAGCTTGCGCTCCAGGGAGTCGAGGCGGGGCAGAGCCATGGTGTCGTCCTCGGCGGTGAGGTCGACCGTGATCGGGTCAGCGGAGGAGCTCCGGACGGGCTGCAGCGAGGGACGGGTACGCGCGGGCAGTTCTCCCGCGGGTATGGCGGGCTCCGAAGAGACCGGCGGTGTCGCCCGCTCCACGGTCGGCATATCGACCTTGCGTCCGCCGTTGCCGCCGGTCAGCGCGTGGTGGCCGCGGCTGAGCGCCTTGAGCTGCGCACGCTCGACCCGCTGCTGCTCGCGCTGCCGCGCCTTGTTCAGCTCCTTCTGGCGCTGGTCCTCGCGGACCTCCTCGACGGCCTCGTCCAGGCTGCGCACGCCCTCGAGCAGCATCAGCGACCAGGCCTTGTACGTCTCACGGGGCGCCCGCAGCCAGCGGACGATGCGGATCTGCGGCAGCGGACGCGGCACCAGGCCCTGTTCGCGCAGTGCGGCGCGGCGGGTCTGCTTCAGTGCACGGTCGAAGAGCACCGCGGCCGAGAGCGACATGCCCGCGAAGAACTGCGGGGCGCCCGCGTGGTCGATGCCCCGGGGCGCGTGCACCCAGTTGAACCAGGCGGAGGCAGCCGCGAACGTCCATACCAGGATCCGGGAGCCGAGCGCCGCGTCACCGTGGCTGGCCTCGCGCACCGCGAGCACGGAGCAGAACATGGCCGCACCGTCCAGGCCGAACGGGACCAGGTACTCCCAGCCGCCGGTGAGGCCGAGGTTCTGCTGGCCGAAGCCGACCAGGCCGTGGAAGGAGAGCGCCGCGGCGACGGCGGCACAGCAGAAGAGCAGCACATAGGAGGCAGTGGCGTACATGGCCTCCTTGCGCCTGCGGCGCTCCTCGGCGCGCTCCCACGAGTCGTCCGCGCTCGCGTTCTCCCCGGAGGAGCGCTTGCCGCGCGCGAGCACCGCCACCGCTGCCACCGCGCCCAGGAGCAACACGGCGCCCGGAAGCAGCCAGTTCAGCGATATGTCGGTCAGTCTCATCTGGGGTCCCTTGCATTGGGATAGGGCGTAACGCCCGCCATAGTGGCCCAATCCCACCGGCCCTCAGGGGGTTTCGGGGCAAGAGGCCGCCAAGGAAGTGCAAGGGGATGCCCAGGGCGGCGTTCTGCTCGAACTGCCGCTTGAGGGGCGGGAGTTGAGTTCGAATAAGACTACCCGTACGGGTGGTTCCACGGAAAGTTCCTGCGACGAGTGAGGAAGTTGTGAAACGCCTGTAATCCGTGTGGGAGTCCCATCCGGAGCGGATCTTACGGCACATGGCGCACGGTTGGTCGCGGGGCCCCTGAGATGACGTCAACCGGTCGGCGTCATCGCCGTCTTGCCGACCCGGTCGGCGTCGCAGGAGCCATGGGACGGTGATCAGCGGGCAGCCTCGTCCCGCGCCAGGGGTGCGTCGAGCGTGGCCCCGCCCTCCGCGGGACTGGCGGCCGGGACGGGGCGGGAGTGGGTGTGTAGGGGCCGCTTCTTCGCGCCCACCCTTAGGTAAGGCTTACCTTATTCAAAGGGATCGATGTTTGAACTGGCGAGTAAGGCGCCTAAGGTTCTTCACGAGCGGTAACAATCCACATGAATGTGACCCGCAGTACCACCAGCACCGCCAGGACCGGAGGAGGACCCCGTGGAGCAGGCCCGTTCCCGCAGCGCGGAGGGCTCCGCCGAGCCGGCGGTTCCGGACATCCGGACGGAGTCCGCCCGGGTGCCGCCGCAGCTGAGGCCGGGGGACGAGGTGCGCGAGCGGGGTGTCGCCACCGGCTCTACGCGCGGTGAGCACACCCACAGCGAGCCGCCGATCCCGCTCCCGCGGGTGGAGGAGAGGCGGCACTCCGGAGCGGGCCAGGAGGCTTCGCCCGGCGCGGAGCGGTTCCCGGCCGAAGGCGGGCGTCCCGTCGTCCAGCGGTCCTCGGTCCGCGGCCAGATCCTCGACGCCCTGCGCACCGCGCTGGTCGCGGGAGAGCTGACGCCCGGCGAGGTCTACTCCGCGCCCGCGCTCGGTGAGCGGTTCGGGGTGTCCGCGACCCCCGTGCGCGAGGCGATGCAGCAGCTGGCGCTGGAGGGAGCCGTCGAGGTCGTGCCCAACCGGGGCTTCCGTGTCGTCGTGCGCGGCGCCCGCGAACTGGCCGAACTGGCCGAGATCCGGGCGCTGATCGAGGTCCCGGTGATGCTGCGGCTCGCCCGTACGGTGCCCGCCGAACGCTGGGCGGAGCTGCGCCCGCTCGCCGAGGCGACCGTGCGTGCCGCGTCCTCCGGGTGCCGGGCCACGTACGCCGAGTCCGACCGCGCCTTCCACCGCGCGGTGCTCGCCCTCGCGGGCAACGAGCAACTGGTGCGGATCGCGGAGGACCTGCACCGACGCGCCCAGTGCCCGCTCGTGGGCGGCCCCGCCTCGCGCGGCCGCGCCGAGCTGACCGCCGACGCGGCCGAGCACGCGGCCCTGCTGGACGCGCTGGTCGCACAGGACCTCGCGGTGGTTCAGGCGCTGGTACGGGAGCACTTCGCCGGGGCGTCCTGAGCGGACGGGTGGTGGTCAGCCGCCGTGACCGGTGGCGGTCCGGGTCAAGGAGTCGTGCCAGGCGGCCTTTGCGCCGGAGTCGCCGATGCGGTAGACGTCGACGACCGCGCCGGTGGCCACCGCGACGGACAGCAGGGCCGCAGCGACCCGGACGATCGCGCCGCCGCGGGTCCCGGTCGCAGCCGAGGAGCGGTCGCCGGGGGCGGACGTCCGGCGGGTCGTCCACCAGACGAGGGTCGCCAGCACGAACAGGCCCGCGGCCCACGGCAGCAGCCCGTCGCCGAGCTCGGCGTGCCGGCGCACCAGCGTGTCGCTGTCGACGTGCCGCTCCAGCCACTCGCCCGCCTGGGTCGTCAGGGGCACGGTGACCAGGGTGACGAACGCGAGCACGGGCAGGATCAGCCCCAGCCGCCGCGCGGCCCTGGACCAGACGGCACTGATGACGAGCGCCAGCGCGCTCAGGGGGACCAGGACGATGACGAAGTGGACGAACAGCACGTGCGCGGGCAAGCCGTTGACGAGGCTCATCGGGTACTCCTCCAGGAGGCGACCAGTCGGCGGGCGGCGCGGACCCGGTCCGAGCCGCCGATCGGCGCGCCAGCCTGGCACAGCAATTTCTCAGCTTCTTCTGAGGGTGAACCTGGATGAACCGGTCAATATGTTACGAAGCGTCCGGTCCCGGCGCCGGTTTCACCGAAGCCAGCTGCCGTGCCAGCCACGTCGGTACGCCGCCCAGGAGCCGGAACAGCCGACCCGCCTCGGCCCGTAGCCGGGACGCCTCCGGCTCGGTCTCCGTGTCCGCGAGCGACGCCAGCGCCGGTGCCGTACCGACGAGGTAGCCCAGCTCCTCACGGATCCGCAGCGACTCGGCGAAGCCGTGCCGTGCCTCCTTCATCTCGCCGTCGCGCAGGGCGAGTCCGGCGAGGTGCCGCCAGGTGAAGGAGAGCAGCAGCTCGTCGCCGTGCGCCGAGGCGCCCGCGTGGGCCCGGTGATAGGCGGCACGGGCGGCCTGCGGGGAACGGGCGAGGTTCTCGGCGAGCAGCCCGCGCCGGAAGTCCAGCATCGCCCGGCCCGGGGCGCCGGGCGGGATCAGTGCGGCGGCCCGGCCGAGCGCGGCGCGGGCCTCGTCCGCCCGGTCCCGTACGCCGTGCAGCGTGGCCGCGTACGCCAGCTGGCCGCGCTCGCAGGCCGCGGCCCCCCGCTCCTCGTCGCTGTGGGCCTGTGCCTCGGCCGTGCGCAGCGCGTCCTCGGCCTCCTCCCAGCCCTGCTCCGTGTACAGGCACCGCTCGACGAGCAGCGCCGCCCGCTGGAGCGAGGCCTCGGCCGTCCCCGGCTGGAGGAGCGCCGCCGCGTCGGCCCAGCAGGCGCGTGAGCGCAGCCGCCATACCGCGGTCTGGAGTGGATCGTCACCTGCGGTCGTTCCGGTACCAGACATGGCGGTATGCGCCACGTTGCCCTCCCCGAGCACGCCATTGAGCTTTGAGTGGTGGCGGCATTCCAGCACCAATCGCCGGGCCCGGCCAAGAGGGTGTGTGTGAAAGATTTCACTTGCGCTAAACTCGTGCAGTCAGTCTGTGAGCCCTTTGAAGGCACGAACCGGTTTACCGGGGACACGGTTGTGGCTGGCGTCGATCGGGCCGGCGTCATCGGGGTCTCCCCGGTGTGGGCCAGGCCACCGGTCCCGCGCCCGCCGGGGCGGATGCGACCTCCATGCCGCAGCCGGCGGCGCCGAGGAGCTCGACGAGGTGCGAACTGCCGGTCACAAGCTCGCCGTTCACGGCGAGAAGGTGGCAAAGTCGTAGGACACCACATGGGGCGGGAACGGCACGTGGTTCCACCCGCCCCATGATCTCAGCTCATGCGCAGGGCAAGGAAGAAGTCGAGCTTGTCCTCCAGCCGCGAAAGGTCCCGGCCCGTCAACTGCTCAATACGCCCCACTCGGTACCGCAGCGTGTTGACGTGCAGGTGCAGCCGGGTGGCACAGCGGGTCCAGGAGCCGTCGCAGTCGAGGAACGCCTCCAGCGTCGGGATCAGCTCGGCGCGGTGCCGGCGGTCGTAGTCCCGGAGGGGATCCAGGAGGCGGGCCGTGAAGGCGCGGCGCACGTCGTCCGGGACGAACGGCAGCAGCAGCACATGCGAGGCCAGCTCCTGGTGGCCGGCCGCGCAGACCCGCCCGGGGCGGGCGGCGGCGACCCGGCGGGCGTGCCGCGCCTCCTCCAGGGCGCCGCGCAGCCCCTCGGCCGAGTGCACCGCCGCGCTGACGCCCAGCGTGAGCCGCCCGTCACCGTCGAGCCCTGCGGACAACGGGTCCCGTACCGCCTCCAGGAGGGCGTCGGCGAGGATGCCCGACTCGGAGCCGTCGTGCTCCGTGGACACGGCGGGAAGCGGGACCAGCGCGATCGCTTCGTCACCCATGTGGGCCACGGCTATGCGGTCGGAGTGCTCCGGACCGGTCGACATCGGGTCGACCAGGATCTCCTCCAGCAGCGACTGGGCCACCGGGCCGCCCTCGATCTGTCCCGCGCGCCGCCCGGCACCGCCCTCGGCCGAGGGCCCTGCGGGCCCGCCCCGTACTTCGTCCCACTCGACCCGGGCCACGACCACCTGCCAGTGCGGGGCCGCCCCGAGGCCGGGCAGCAGCACGGGTGCGGCGACCCGCAGCCGGGCCGCGATCTCGGCGGGCGCGGCCCCCGTCTGCACCAGCTCCAGGACCTCCTGCGCGAGCCGCCGCCGCACGGTGCGCGCCGCGTCCCGCCGGTCCCGTTCGACCGCTATCAGCTGGGTGACGCCCTGAAGCAGGTCGAGCCGCTCCTCGGCCCAGTCCCCCGCGTCCGCCTCGACGGCCAGCAGCCAGTCGGACAGCACCGTCTCGCGCACGTCCCGCGAGGCGCCTCCGCCGCGGCTGCTGCTGCGGATCGGGAAGAGCGAGTACGTCGTCGTACCGACCGTCACCCGGTGCGGTCCGCGACGGCCGGTGCGCGCTGCCGCAAGATGCTCGGCGGCCAGTTGGGTGCACACGTCCGCCGTCAGCCCCGGCGTCGGCCCGGCGATCGGCCGGCCGGTGGGGGAGAGCACCCAGGCACGCAGGTCCAGGTCGGAGCCGAGCAGGTCCAGGACCACGTCCGGGCCGCCGCCCGCCGGGCCCGAGGTCATCATCCGCCGGTGCCGGTCCACCACGGCCGCCAGATCGCCGGCCCGCTCGCCGGAGACCTGCCGTACGACGTGCTCGGTGATCGTGGCGAACGCCACCGACTCGTGCACGGCGAACAGCGGCAGCCGGTGCCGGGCGCAGGCCACGACCAGATCGTCCGGAATGTCGCCCAGCTCCGCCTCGCCCGCGGCGAGCGCGGCGACGCCCGCACCTGCGAGAATGCGGACGAAGGGCTCGGAGTCCGCGGCGGTGTGCCGCCACGCCAGGCCCGTGAGGACCAGTTCACCGCCGGAGAGGTATCGGCTGGGGTCCTTGAGATCCGTGGTCATCACACCGCGCACGGTGCGGTCCAGCTCGTCCCCGCCGCCGAGCAGCCGCAGCCCCAGCGCGTCGGTGTTCAGCAGTGCGCGCAGCCGCATGTCGCGTCGCCGTCCTTGTCCAGAAATCTACGTTCGGTCGGCCAGGGCGTTTGGCCTGGGCTTTCGGAAGCAGTGCTCGCGTTTTCCCTGGTTGTGCGCGGTGTTTCCAGAGGAAAGCGGAGAGGTTACTGATGGCCTCCGTTCATACGAATCTACAAGATGGGCGCCCTGGCCAGCCAACTCCTTCATGGTTTCGGTGACTGACCCTGGTGGAGGACGGGGCGGTGTACTGACTCCACTCCGCGTGAACAGGACATGAATGAGCCGGGCCCCCCGCACCGGAACTGGCTCGATCCGTACGACCAACGAGACGAAGAAGAGAGCCGGTCATGGACTTCCTTCGCCCCGCGAGCTGGGAGGAGGCGCTCGCCGCCAAGGCAGAGCACCCCACCGCCGTGCCGATTGCGGGTGGCACCGACGTGATGGTCGAGATCAACTTCGACCACCGGCGGCCCGAATACCTGATGGACCTGAACCGCATCGGCGACCTCTACGAGTGGGAGGTCGGAGAGAACAGCGTTCGGCTCGGGGCCTCCGTCCCGTACACGAAGATCATGGAGAACCTGCGGACCGAACTGCCGGGCCTGGCCCTCGCCTCCCACACGGTCGCCTCCCCGCAGATCCGTAACCGTGGCGGCGTCGGCGGCAACCTCGGCACCGCCTCCCCGGCCGGTGACGCCCACCCGGCCCTCCTTGCGGCCGGCGCCGAGGTCGAGGTCGAATCCGTGCGCGGCTCCCGCCGCATCCCGATCGACGACTTCTACACCGGCGTGAAGCGCAACGCGCTCGCCCCGGACGAGCTGATCAGGGCCGTCCACATCAAGAAGGCCGACGGCCCTCAGCAGTACTCGAAGGTCGGTACCCGCAACGCGATGGTCATCGCGGTGTGCGCCTTCGGTCTCGCCCTGCACCCCGAGACCCGCACGGTCCGCACGGGCATCGGCTCCGCCGCGCCCACCCCCGTCCGGGCCAAGGCCGCCGAGGAGTTCCTGAACGCGGCGCTCGAAGAGGGCGGCTTCTGGGACAACGGCAAGATCATCACGCCGTCGGTCGCCAAGCAGTTCGCGGACCTGTGCTCCGCCGCCTGCAACCCGATCGACGACGTCCGGGGCACCGCGAGCTACCGCCGGCACGCCGTCGGCGTGATGGCCCGCCGCACGCTGACCTGGACCTGGGAGTCGTACCGCGGCACCGCCCGCCGCACCTCGGAGGGAGCTGCGTAATGCGCGTCAACTTCACCGTCAACGGACGGCCGCAGGAAGCCGACGACGTGTGGGAGGGCGAGTCCCTGCTGTACGTGCTGAGGGAGCGGCTCGGTCTTCCGGGGTCGAAGAATGCCTGTGAGCAGGGCGAGTGCGGTTCGTGCACGGTCCGCCTGGACGGCGTGCCGGTGTGTTCCTGCCTGGTCGCCGCCGGTCAGGTCGAGGGCCGCGAGGTCGTCACGGTCGAGGGGCTCGCGGACTACGCGAAGCAGCGTTCCTGTGGGAGCGGTGCGTGCGGCACGTCGCTGGACGAGGCCAAGCACTGGCAGGCGAAGGGCACCGACTCCCAGACCGGCGAAGGGGGCGAACTGTCGCCCGTCCAGAAGGCGTTCATCGACGCCGGCGCCGTCCAGTGCGGCTTCTGCACCCCGGGTCTGCTCGTCGCCGCCGACGAGATGCTGGAGCGGAACCCGAACCCGACCGACGCGGACATCCGTGAGGCGCTGTCGGGCAACCTGTGCCGCTGCACCGGCTACGAGAAGATCATGGACGCGGTCCGCCTGGCGGCCGCCCGGCAGTCCGAGGGGGTCTGAGCATGCCCAACGGCGCTCCCACCAAGATCACGCAGGGCTCGCAGACAAAGGGAGGCATCGGCGAGTCCACGCTCCGCCCGGACGGCACCCTCAAGGTCACCGGCGAGTTCGCGTACTCGTCCGACATGTGGCACGAGGACATGCTCTGGGGCCAGATCCTGCGCTCCACGGTCGCACACGCCGAGATCGTCTCCATCGACACGAGCGAGGCCCTGGCCACGCCCGGCGTGTACGCGGTCATGACATACGACGACCTGCCGACCGACGTGAAGAACTACGGCCTGGAGATCCAGGACACGCCGGTCCTCGCCCACGGCAAGGTCCGCCACCACGGCGAGCCGGTCGCGATCGTCGCCGCAGACCACCCGGAGACCGCCCGCCGTGCAGCGGCCAAGATCAAGGTGGAGTACCGCGAGCTGCCGGTCATCACGGACGAGGCCTCCGCGACCGCTCCGGACGCGGTCCTGGTCCACGAGAACCGAACCGACCACCACATCGGCCACGTCTCCCACCCGAACATCGTCCACCGTCAGCCGATCGTCCGCGGCGACGTGACGGAGGCCGCGAAAAGGGCCGACGTGATCGTCACGGGCGAGTACACCTTCGGCATGCAGGACCAGGCCTTCCTCGGCCCCGAGTCCGGACTCGCGGTCCCGGCGGAGGACGGCGGTGTCGACCTGTACATCGCCACCCAGTGGCTCCACTCCGACCTGCGCCAGATCGCGCCCGTACTCGGCCTGCCGCCGGAGAAGGTACGCATGACACTGTCCGGTGTCGGCGGCGCGTTCGGCGGTCGCGAGGACCTGTCGATGCAGATCCACGCCTGTCTGCTGGCGTTGCGCACCGGCAAGCCCGTCAAGATCGTCTACAACCGTTTCGAGTCCTTCTTCGGGCACGTCCACCGCCACCCGGCGAAGCTGTACTACGAGCACGGGGCGACCAAGGACGGCAAGCTGACGCACGTCAAGTGCCGCATCGTGCTCGACGGTGGCGCCTACGCCTCCGCCTCTCCCGCCGTCGTCGGCAACGCCTCCTCGCTCGGCGTCGGCCCGTACATCGTGGACGACGTCGACATCGAGGCCATCGCCCTCTACACCAACAACCCGCCCTGCGGCGCCATGCGCGGCTTCGGCGCGGTCCAGGCGTGCTTCGCGTACGAGGCCCAGATGGACAAGGTGGCGAAGAAGCTCGGCATGGACCCGGTGGAGTTCCGGCAGCTGAACGCGATGGAGCAGGGCACGATCATGCCGACCGGGCAGCCGGTCGACTCCCCGGCTCCGGTGGCCGAACTCCTGCGCCGGGTCAAGGCGATGCCGATGCCGCCGGAGCGCCAGTGGGAGAGCTCCGAAGGCGCGGATGTACGGCAACTGCCCGGCGGTCTGTCCAACACCACGCACGGCGAAGGCGTCGTACGCGGTGTGGGCTACGCGGTCGGCATCAAGAACGTCGGCTTCTCCGAGGGTTTCGACGACTACTCCACCGCCAAGGTCCGCATGGAGGTCATCGCGGGCGAGCCCGTGGCCACCGTGCACACGGCGATGGCGGAGGTGGGCCAGGGCGGTGTCACCGTCCATGCACAGATCGCCCGCACGGAGCTGGGCGTCGCCCGGGTGACGATCCACCCGGCGGACACCCAGGTGGGGTCGGCGGGGTCGACGTCCGCGTCCCGCCAGACCTACGTCACCGGTGGTGCCGTCAAGAACGCGTGCGAGCTGGTGCGCGAGAAGGTCCTGGAGATCGGACGCCGCAAGTTCGGCTCGTACCACCCCGCTTGGGCCACGGCCGAGCTGCTGCTGGAGGGCGGCAAGGTCGTCACCGACGGCGGCGAGGTGCTCGCCGACCTGGTGGACGTCCTCGGCGACGAGGCGATCGAGGTCGAGGAGGAGTGGCGTCACCGGCCGACCGAACCCTTCGACCTGCGCACCGGCCAGGGCAACGGCCACGTCCAGTACTCCTTTGCCGCGCACCGCGCCGTCGTCGAGGTCGACACCGAGCTGGGCCTGGTCAAGGTCATCGAACTGGCCTGCGCCCAGGACGTCGGCAAGGCCCTCAACCCGCTGTCCGTCGTCGGCCAGATCCAGGGCGGCACGACCCAGGGCCTGGGCATCGCGGTCATGGAGGAGATCGTCGTCGACCCGAAGACGGCGAAGGTGAAGAACCCCTCCTTCACGGACTACCTGATCCCCACCATTCTCGACACGCCGACCATCCCGGTCGACGTGCTCGAACTCGCCGACGAGCACGCCCCGTACGGGCTGCGGGGCATCGGCGAGGCCCCGACCCTGTCGTCAACTCCGGCGGTCCTCGCGGCGATCCGCAACGCGACGGGCCTGGAGCTGAACAGGACGCCGGTCCGTCCGGAACACCTGACGGGAACCTGACCCCTCCGGGGTCGAGCAGGTGAGTTTTTCTGGGGGACTCCGTCCCCCAGACCCCCGATGTTCGTCTCGGGCCGTCCCCCGGGTCGTGCAGATCCCAAATCCCGTACGTCGCCGAAGGCAACGCACGGGTGCCCCTATGAACCTTGGGAGATGGCACCATGACCCAGCAGTCAGTGGAGCCCAGGACCGCCGCAGAAGACGCGGGTGCGGGAACCCGCGTCCCGGCCGGCAGGTCCTGGCTCGACCGGTACTTCCACATATCCCAGCGAGGATCAACGTTCGCGCGTGAGGTGCGCGGCGGCGTCACCACCTTCATGGCGATGGCGTACATCCTCCTGCTCAACCCCCTGATCCTGTCCGGCAAGGACGCGGCGGGGGACACCCTCGGCCAGAAGGCCCTGATCACCGCGACCGCGTTCGCCGCGGCCTGCACCACGCTGCTGATGGGTTTCGTCGGCAAGGTGCCGCTCGCCCTCGCCGCAGGTCTCTCCGTCTCCGGCGTCATCTCCTCGCAGGTGGCCCCGCAGATGACCTGGCCGCAGGCCATGGGCATGTGTGTGATGTACGGCGTGGTCATCATGCTGCTGGTCCTCACCGGCCTACGCGAGATGATCATGAACGCGATTCCGCTCGCGCTCAAGCACGGCATCACGATGGGCATAGGCCTGTTCATCGCCCTCATCGGCTTCTACAAGTCCGGCTTCGTGCACCAGGGGAAGGCCACCCCGGTCACCCTCGGCCCCGCGGGCGAACTCGCCGGCTGGCCCGTTCTCCTCTTCGCCGGGACCCTGCTCCTGATCTTCATGCTCCAGGCCCGGAACGTGCCCGGCGCCATCCTCATCGGCATCGTCAGCGGCACGATCGTCGCCGCGATCCTCAACGCCGCCGGGGTCATCAAGTCCGACGCCTGGGCCGGCGGCGCCCCCGAACTGCACGGCAGCGCGGTCTCGATGCCCGACTTCTCGCTCTTCGGGCACGTCGAGTTCGGCGGCTGGAGCAAGGTCGGCGCGATGACCGTCGGCATGATCGTCTTCACGCTCGTCCTCGCCGGTTTCTTCGACGCGATGGCCACCATCATCGGCGTCGGCACCGAGGCGGGACTCGCCGACGACAAGGGCCGGATGCCCGGCCTGTCCAAGGCGCTGCTCATCGACGGCGCGGGCGGCGCGATCGGCGGCGTGGCCGGCGGCTCCGGCCAGACGGTCTTCATCGAATCGGCCACGGGGGTCGGCGAGGGAGCGCGCACGGGCCTCGCCTCGGTCGTCACCGGCCTGTTCTTCGCGGCCTGCCTGTTCTTCACCCCGCTCACGGCGATCGTCCCCCAGGAGGTGGCGTCCGCCGCCCTGGTCGTCATCGGCGCGATGATGCTGATGAACGCCCGCCATGTGGACTGGGCCGACCGCGCCACCGCGATCCCGGTGTTCCTGACCGTGGTCCTGATGCCGTTCACGTACACCATCACCACGGGTGTCGCCGCGGGTGTCGTCTCGTATGTCGCCATCAAGGCAGCCCAGGGCAAGGCGCGTGAGATCGGCGCCTTCATGTGGGGCCTGACGGCGGTCTTTCTGATCTACTTCGCCCTCAACCCGATCGAGAGCTGGCTGGGCGTCCACTAGGCGCCGGACGCCCCAGGAGCCCTCCCGCACACGTCCTCAAGGAGACCGAGAGATGCTGGACATCGCCGACGAGCTGCACCGGTGGGTCGAGCAGGGACGCGACTTCGCCGTCGCCACGGTGGTGGCGGTCGGCGGCAGCGCCCCGCGCCGGCCCGGCGCCGCCCTCGCGGTGGACGCCGACGGCACGGCGATCGGCTCGGTCTCCGGCGGCTGTGTCGAGGGCGCCGTGTACGACCTGTGCCAACAGGCCCTGCAGGACGGCGAAACCGTCCTGGAGCGCTTCGGGTACAGCGACGAGGACGCCTTCGCCGTCGGCCTGACCTGTGGCGGCGTCATCGACATCCTCGTCACACCGGTGCGGGCGGCCGATCCCGCCCGTCCGGTGCTCGCGTCCGCGCTGGCCGCCGCGGCCTCCGGCTCCGCCGCGGCCCTCGCGCGGATCGTGACGGGCCCGGCCGAACTGCTCGGCCGGGCGCTGCTCGTACGTCCTGACGGCGCGTACGACGGCGGCTTCGGTGCCCACCCCGAACTGGACCGCACGGCGGCGGCCGAGGCGGGCGCCTTCCTGGACGCCGGCCGCACCGGAACCCTGGAGATCGGAGAGCAGGGATCTCGCTGCGGAGCACCGCTCACGGTGCTGGTCGAGTCGTCCGTGCCGCCGCCCCGGATGATCGTTTTCGGTGCGATCGACTTCGCCTCCGCGCTGGTCCGCATCGGCAAGTTCCTCGGCCACCATGTGACGGTCTGCGACGCCCGCCCGGTCTTCGCCACCCGTGCCCGCTTCCCGGAGGCCGACGAGATCGTCGTCGAGTGGCCGCACAAGTACCTGGAGCGCACGGAGGTCGACGCCCGCACGGTCCTGTGCGTCCTGACCCACGACGCCAAGTTCGACGTACCGCTGCTCCAGCTGGCGCTCAGGCTTCCGGTCGCCTACGTCGGGGCGATGGGCTCCCGGCGCACTCACCTGGACCGTAACGAGCGCCTGCGTGAAGCCGGCGTCACCGAGCTGGAGCTGGCGCGCCTGAGGTCCCCGATCGGCCTCGACCTCGGCGCCCGTACGCCCGAGGAGACCGCTCTGTCCATCGCCTCGGAGATCGTCGCGGCACGCCGAGGCGGCAGCGGCGTCTCCCTCACCGGCGCCCACACCCCGATCCACCACGACGAGACGCCCACCGGGACGGGCAGGATCGGCTCGGCGGCCTGACGGAGAGGATCACCCGAACAGCGGATCGCGTGCCGCATCGCCGACGAGCTTCGAGCCGTCGGGAGCGGATCGGATTCCGGACCGGACGGGGCCGCCCTGCCTGGGCACCATGGGCTGTGCCGAGCCGGTGCGTGCGGTTCCGGTCTCCTCCCGGAGGGCCGAGGGCCGGTTCTCCGCCCAGGCCGTGAGCTTCGGGTCGTCCAGCGCGTCCACCCACAGATCGGCGAGGGCCAGGGCCTCCCGGCCGGGTCGGCGTCCCACCCCGATGACCCGCAGACCCGCGGCGACGGCGGCCTTCAGCCCGTTGACCGAGTCCTCCACCGCCAGGGCGCTGCCGCAGTCCACACCAAGACGCCGTACGGCCTCCGCGTAGGTGTCGGGCTGCGGTTTGGGACGTACTCCCGCCTCCGGTACGACGACGTGCCGGAAGTGGTGCCGTAAGCCCACGGACTCCAGGCAGAACTCCACCACGTCCGCAGGGCAGTTGCTGGCCACGGCCAGGGGTGCGCCCCGGCCGAGGGCCGTCACCAGGGTCTGAGCTCCGCGCGTGGCCGCCGGGTGCTGCGCGACAAGAGCGCGGAAGGTCGCCAGGAGTTGCAGCGTCATCTCCTCGGCTCTGTCGGGCTTGCCGCCGAGGCGCGCCATGAGGGCGCCGCACTCGGTGTAGTGCAGGCCTTTGGTGCTTTCCGTGAACTCCTGGCCGGGTTCGATGGCGTGGTCCCGCAGGACGATGTCACGCGCCTGCTGCCAGTGCCGTTCGGAGTCCACCAAAGTGCCGTCGCAGTCGAAGACGACGGCTCGTGGTGTCCAGTCGAAAATGCGATGGGATGTCATGTGCTTGCCGTTCTGGCCCAGGACGGAACTGCCGGAGGGCGGCACGCTCCGCCGGTCGACGAATACCGGTGCGCCTGCGGCGCTTCCCTCACTTCACTCCGGGAAAGCGTGAAATCGCAGGCGGATATGGCTGTTTCGCGCATGCCGTGGGCGCGCACCATGGACTGCGGTGGTTCCGTGTGCATTCGGAACCAGAAACATAATGAACGTTACGCTTGGTCCCGGAGTTCGTGGAGATTTGCCACCGCAATACGCACATATGGGTGACGGCTCAGCTGTAGCGCAGCACCCCTTCGGCCGTCTGCCCGTCGCCCTGCCGGAAAGAGAAGAAGCCGGTACGGCCGTGGAGGGAACAGTGAATGACGGCGGGCGGTGTGTGTTCGGTGAATCGCAAGGCCGTCATCCGGCCTGAAACCGGTCGGACGAGATGTCCTCCGCTGCGCAGGGCGACAGCCTGCCGAGCCGCCTCCAGCAAGGCCATCCCCGGGACGTGGTCCGTGCCGTGGTCGAAGAAGAAGGGATGGCGGGGATCGGCGGGATCCATCAGGAGATCCCCGTCCTCCAGGGAGACCAGGACGTCCGGCTCCGACTCCAGACCCAGCAGGGCCGGTTCCGGCCGCGGGCGCCCACCCGAGGCCACGGCCGTGGCGGCCCGGCCCCGGAGCTGCGTGTACCGTCCGGCGTCGAGGAACCGAGCCCCGCCCGCAGCGTGGGCGAAGGTGCGGCCGCCGGCCAGGAAGTCGACCCGCATCCGAAGCCCGGTCAGCATGGTCCCGGTGCGGTCGGTGCGAAGGCCGCCGACCGTGGCCAGGCAGGTGATCTCGCTTGCGCCGTGCGGTGCCCTGGGCTCCGCCGACACATCGAGGTCGAAGGACACGTCACTGATCAGGCACCGGACCGTGGGGGGCACGTCCAAGTGACGCAGCGGAATGTAGATGCCGAGCTGACGCAGTGTCTCGACGACCATCCACGGGCTGTGCCGGTCGTCACGCCCTCGGGGGAATGTGGGATGTGAACGGGTCCACGCGGCCGCGGCGCGGAAGGCGAGGGGCCCGTACTGGCGGACGTCCGTCAGCAGGACCTCGGCCACCGAGATCCTGTGCACCAGTTCGCGTTCGACGGTCCTGGACCAGCTCAGGGAACTCAGGGATTCGCGCGAGTCCTGTGTACGCTGACCGAAGTCCATGGAAAAGACTAAAAATAATACCGTCGATTCCGCATGCCGGTTTTCACGGCCCGGTGGCGGAGGCGACTACATTCCTCCTCGGCACCCACCGACGGGCAAGGGAACGCGAGTGCAGGATCGGGCGGAAGAAACCCGCAAAGCCGTATTGCTGGCAGCAGCTCACCTGTTCTTCGAACGGGGGTACGTGGCGACCAGTATCAGTGATATCAGCGAACGGTCCGGCCGTACCAGCGGGGCCATCTACTTCCACTACACCAACAAGGAGCAGCTTGCCCTTGCCGTGGTGAAAGCACATTTCGCAACCTGGCCGGCCATGGTCGCGCGCCATGAAGCGGCCCCCGAACCGGCCCTGGAGAAGCTTGTGCGCCTCAGCTTCGCGGTCGGGCGCGCGTTCCGTGACGACGTCCTCGTCCGCGCGGGCGCCCGGCTCTGGGCCGAGCGCAGGTCCATCGACGTCGAGATGCCTCCACCCTTCGTGGACTGGATCGCCACGGTCGAGCGCATGCTCACCCGGGCGCGCGCCGAGGGCGACCTCGCCTCCCACGCGGAGCCGAGCCGCGACGCGCCCACCCTGGTCGCCGCGTTCTTCGGACTGCACACGCTCTCCGACGTGCTCGACGACCGTCTGCTGATCGAGGACCGCCTGGCCGATCTCTGGCTGCTGCTGCTTCCCGGCCTGCAGACCGACCCCACCCCACACGCCCTGCTGGCCAGGGCGAGCACCCACCTGGTCACGGGCGCGTGACGCGGTCCCGTGACCGTGTCCTGCGCAACCGCGAGGAGCTAGACGGGCTTGCGGGCCAGGATGTACGCCTGCGGGGTGTTCTCCCGCTCGTCGGCCGCACGCTCGAGCCGGGCGACCTCGACGAACCCGGCGTCCGCCAGCAGCCCGGAAACCTGCTCGGGCCGGAAGCGGTAGACGTCGAGGGACAGGTCGTGTCCGTACGCGTGGTCCAGGTGCACGCACTCGTCGCCGACCTTGAAGGCCATGAGGAGATGGCCACCGGGAGCCAGGACCCGGTGGAACTCCCGGAAGGTCACGGGGAGTTCCCGGGGCGGCGTGTGCACCGTGGAGTACCAGGCCAGTGCGCCGGCCAGGGTGCCGGCCTCGACGTCGAGGCCGGTCATCGACCCCACCTCGAACCGCAGTCCCGGGTACGCCTGCCGGGCCACGGCCACCATCTGCGGCGACAGGTCGATCCCGAAGGCATCGAGCCCGAGCTTGTCCAGGTAGGTCGTCACCCGTCCCGGCCCGCACCCCAGATCCCCGACGGGCCCGCCCCCGCCGCCCAGCACCCGCTCGGCGAACACCCCCAACATGGCCCGGTCGAAGGGCATGTTGTCCAGCTCGTTCCTCAACAGCCGGTCGTAGTCGACGGCCACGGTGTCGTACGAGTCCCTGGTGGCCTTCAGATGCGAGGTCTCCGTCATGGGCCAGGACTGTAGAGGCCGCCACTGACAACTACCCGCGCGGCTCCCCGTGATGGGAGTCGTACTCCAGCAAATTCCTCACCGCGCGCCCGAACGTCCGCCGCGCCACCCAGCCGAGCGGCCGGTCGAACAGCCTCGGCAGCAGGCGTACGGAAAGGTCCTCCCGCCACACCACGCGCGAGTGTCCCACGCCGTGCGGATGCACCTCGATCTCGGCCCAGCCGGTGACGAAACCGCCCCGCTTGACCAGCCGGCACCGCCTCGGGGGCTGCCAGGCGACCACCTCCATCGGGTCGTCGAAGGCGAGCGGTCCGATGCCGGAGCGGGCCACGAACACCGTGCCCGCGGCGGTCGGCGGCGGGGTGCGCACGGTGATCCGGGTCAGCGGTGCCACGTCCGCGTGGCGCGGCCAGTCCGTGAGCCGGAGCCAGGCCTGGTCGACGGGGAGCGGGGCGACGCGTTCGAGGTGGAAGAGGACCACGGGGGGATCGTACGCACCGGGGGTCCCATCCGTTCCCTCAGCCACGCGCGGATGGACAGAACCTGAATTCCCGGCGGAACAAGTGACAAAGCGAGCAATCTCATTAGCATTCCCGGCATGGGCGGGCAACGCGCCCGTCCCCCAGGGGGAGTTGGTCACCATGCCACTGAAGGCCTATGGCGTCCTCATAGGGCGCGCCGTCGACACCCGCCGCGAGGCAGGAGCCGACACACCGCACTACCAGATCCACCTGACGGACGATCAGGACACGCACTTCCGCGCGGCCGTCAATGTGAAGTCGCAGGAAAAGCCCTCCGATCTGCTCTACCTCGTCAGCGAGGACTTCCGGCATCCGGTCACCGACCGGCTGCAGGGCCTCACCGGCGGCTGGAACACGCTGCCGCCCGGTCCCGGCGGGCCGAATCTCGACTTCGTCCGCGGCAACCTCTTCGACCCGGCCCGGATGCGCCCGCTGCCGCCGGACGTCAGCGGCCCCGACAATGACCTGGCCGACCTCCTCGACCACTATGTGCGGCGCGCGGTCGGCGACTCGGAAGCCCGGCTGTACGTCTTCGGCGAGCGCTGGGGCCCCGAGTCGAACGTCCGTGACAAGGTCTTCGGCTTCCTGCCCGGCAACGGCGTCCACGACGTCCACATGAACCAGGGCAACAGCGGGCGCTTCGCGCAGGACGACGGCGTCTGGCAGGACGGCGGACTGCTGCTCCACTTCCCCGCCCAGTCCCGCTGGGTCGGCATCTTCCTCGCCTTCCAGAGCCAGCAGTGGCACACGGACGACGTCACGGGCCACGCCCTCGACCCGGACGGCGCCCGTCCCGAGCCCGGTGACCCGTCGGTACGGATCGTGGCCGCCCTGGTCAACCCGAGCGGCCCGGACCCCGAGCCGGAGACCGTCACCCTCATCAACGCCTCGCCCGCCCCGGTCGACCTCACCGGCTGGAGCCTGGTGGACCGCCTCGGCCACACCTGCCCGGTACCGCCGGGCCCCCTCGCGGCCGGTCTCTGTCTGACCGTCCCGCTCGCCGACGGCGCCCAGCTCGGCAACCACGGCGGCGAGGTCACCCTGCTCGACGCCGACGGCCGGAAGGTGCACGGGGTGTCGTACACCGCGCAGCAGGCGGCGCGGGAGGGCTGGACGGTGGTGTTCTGAGCAGAGTCCGGACATAGCGGCCTCTACCGCGTTCGCACCGATGTACGGCACCATGAGGCGACCTTTCACCCCTGGCCGAAGGGCGCCCCGTGGACCGTCAACTGCACGGCAGGCTGGACGAGTTACAACGTGATCCGTACCCGCACTACGCACGGGCGCGGCAGGCCGACGGCCTCATCCATGTCGCCGAACTGGACGCCTGGCTGGTGGCGCGGGACGCCGACGTGAGGGAGGTGCTGCGGCGGCCCGAGGACTTCTCGTCGGGCAACGTGCTCAGGCCCGATGTGATGCCCTCGCCCGCCGCGTTCGCCGTGCTCGGCCGCGGCTTCGGCGGGCGCCCCGTCGTCGTCACCTCGGACGGGACGCGGCATCAGGAGCTGCGCACCCCGATCGTCCGCGGGCTCTCGCCCGCCCGGGTCGCCGCCGTGCTGCCCTACGCCGCCGAACGCGTCGCCGGAGTCGTCGACACCTTCTTCAAGGACGGGCATGTCGAGCTGATGTCCGCATACGCCCAGCGGCTGCCCGGAGAGGTCATCGGGCGGATCGTCGGCCTCGACGCCGCCGATGTGCCGGCCGTCGTGCACGGCGGCTACCGCGCGGAGGAACTGCTGTTCCGGCCGTTGGAGGAGGACGAGCAGATCGCGGCCGCCGAGGATGTCGTCGCGATGCAGCACATTCTCGACGGGTACGTACGCGACCGGCGCGCCCACCCCCGTGAGGACCTCATCAGCGAACTCCTCGCCTCCCTGGCCCCGGGAGATGGGGAGCTGACGCTCGATCAGCGGCACGAGATGGTCGCGCATCTGCAGAATCTCCTCATCGCCGGGCATCTGACGACGACGGCCCTGATCGGTACGACCGTGCTGAACTTCCTGCGGCACCCGCGTCAGTGGGAGCTTCTGTGCGCGGAGCCGGACCGCATCCCCGCGGCCATCGAGGAGGCCGCCCGCCACGACAGCGCCCTGCAGGGATTCCGTCGCGTCACCACCCGGCCGGTCACTCTCGCCGGCACCGAACTCCCCGCCGGAGCACAGGTGTTCGTCGCCTTCGGCGGCGCCAACCGGGACGACGCCCGGCATCCGCGCCCCGACGAGTTCGACATCACCCGTACCCCCGTTCGCCATGTCGCCTTCGGCCACGGCGTCCACGGCTGCCCCGGCTCCCAGCTCGCCCGCGAGCAACTGCGTCTCACGCTGGAGGAGTTCACCCGCCGGATGCCCGGGCTGCGGCCGGCCGACGACCGTCCCGTCACCATGCGCCCCACCCTGATCCACCGCTCCCCGGAGAGCCTGCACATAGCCTGGTGACCCGCCTTCGGTCATCCACCTCTGGTGGTCCGCGACGACAGGAGATCCCGTGCAGGACCAGCCCTACGTCATCGATCCCGCGGGCGCCGACCTCCACGGCGAGGCCGCCCTGCTGCGCGAGCACGGAGCCGCCGCCCGGATCGAACTGCCCGGCGGCATCAGAGCCTGGGCGCCCACGCGGTACGACGTCCTCAGACAGCTCCTCGCCGACGACCGCGTCTCCAAGAACCCCAATCTGCACTGGCCCGCCTGGATGGCCGGTGAGTACCGCGAGACCTGGATCAACTCCTGGGTCGGTGTGACCAACATGTTCACCGCGTACGGCGCCGACCACCGGCGGCTGCGCAAACTCGTCTCGCCCGCGTTCACCAAGCGCCGTACGGATGCACTGAGGCCGCGCATCGTGGAGATCGGCACGGAGCTGCTCGACCGTATGGCCGAACTCCCTGGTGGCCGTGCGGACTTACGTGCGGCGTACGCGCATCCGCTGCCCATGCGCGTCATCTGCGAGATGTTCGGGATCCCCGAGGACCGGCAGGGCGCCATGGCGCGCCTGATCGAGGCCAACATGGACACCACGGTCACGCCCGAGCAGGCCATGGCCACCTGGCACGAGGTGCATGAGCTGCTCGCCGGGCTGGTCGCCGACAAGCGGCAGCGGCCGGGCGACGACATGATAAGCGCCCTCATCGCCGCCCGCGACGAGCAGGGCTCGCGCCTGACCGAGATCGAGCTGATCGACACGCTCCTGCTGGTCATCGGAGCCGGCCATGAGACGACGGTCAATCTGATCGGCAACGCGGTCCACGCACTGCTCAGCCATCCCGACCAGCTCGCCCGCGTCCGCACCGGCGAGATCCCCTGGAGCGAGGTCATCGAGGAGACCCTGCGCTGGGCCCCCTCGATCGCGAATCTCCCGCTGCGGTACACCGTCGAGGACATCAAGCTCGCCGACGGCACCCTGATCCAGCGCGGGGACGCGATCTTCGCGACGTACCTGTCGGCCGGACTCGACCCGAGTCGGCACGGCGTGAGCGCAGGCCGCTTCGACATCAGCCGCGCCGACAAGGAACACCTCGCCTTCGGCCACGGCGTCCACTACTGCATGGGTGCGCCGCTGGCCCGCCTGGAGGCGTCCATCGCCCTGCCCGCGCTCTTCGACCGCTTCCCGGGGCTGCGCCTGGACGGACCGGTCGAGCAGGTGGAGTCGTTCATCGCGTACGGCTACCGGGAGATCCCGGTGCGGTTCGGCTGAGCCGACGGCGCGTCAGGGCCGGTACACCGTCCCCGGCTCGGTCTTCCCCGGTGCCAGCAGCTGGGGGACCGTGACGAACACATACCCGCGCTCCTTGAGCGCGTCGATGATTCCCGGCACCGCGGGCACGGTGCCCTTGTAGATGTCGTGGAGCAGGATGATCCCGTCCCGGGACGCCTGCTCCAGCACCCGCTTCTGGATCAGCTTCGAGTCGTTCGTCGTGTAGTCCTTGGCGGTCACGCTCCACAGCACCTCGGCGAGCCCCAACTCCCGGCTGATCCTGTGCACGGTGTCGTTCGTGCGGCCCTGGGGCGGGCGCATGAGTGTGGGCTTGCGCCCGATGAGCTTCTCTATCGCGTCGTCAGGCTTCTCCAGCTCCTCGCGTATCTGCTGCGGCGATATCTCGGTGAGGATCTTGTGGTCCCAGGTGTGGCTGGCCACCTCGTGTCCCTCGGCGGCCATCCGCTTGACCAGCTCCGGGTACTTCTCGATGTGCCCCTTGCCGAGCAGGAAGAAGGTCGCGGGGACCTTCTTCTCCTTGAGGATGTCGAGCAGCCGCGCCGAGTTCTCGCTCGGCCCGGCGTCGAAGGTCAGCGCGATGCACTTGGCCTCGCGGCAGTCCACGGTCCCGAACCGGGCCGGCGCGCCCGCGGCGGCGTGCGCGCGGACGGTGCTGGGGGCGGTGGTGTGCAGCGTGGTGCACCCCGAGAGCGCGAAGGCCGTCGCGAGAAGGGCGACTGCGGCCCGCAACCTGATCGCACCTCTGTTCGTCTTACCCGTCGAAAGCATGGGCGCGACTATACATGCAGGCTATACACGGCATACATAGCCTGCATGTACAGCTCAGACATCGCGGCGTTGGTCCGCGTCGCCGAGCAGGTGCTGCCGACGGTCCCGGGACGGACGGCCGACTGACGGGCCGTCTGCGACGCTGCGAAGATCCACAGGACACGCCTGAGACCCGGCAGTGACGACTGAGGGTGCGCGATCCTCCTGCGGCATCCGGAAGTGGCGTACTCCGGGTACCGCCGCTGTTGCCAGGCACGCCGCGCCGACCAGTGCGGAGGCCACGGCCAATGGCGTCCGTGGCCCCCAGGCGTCGGCCGCCAGTGGGGCCAGCACGTAGCCCAGTGGCATCGCGGCGAGCGACAGGAGCCAGTCGTAGGAGACGACCCGGGCAAGCACCGGTCCCGGTACCACCTGCTGGACTGCCGTCTCCCAGACCGGGTTCAGAAAGCCCAGCGCCGCCATCGCAAGGCCGTAGACCGGGATGACCAGCGACGCCGGAGCGGGCACGGCGAGCAGGGCAAGCGGTGCTGCGTAACTGGCCAGCGCCAGATTGCCGGTCAGTACGGGATTGCGCAGCCGGGCCCGGCCGGCCGCCAGTGAGCCGAGCAGCAGGCCCACACCCGCGACCGTCGACATGGCAACCCACACCTTCTTGCCGCCCAGTTCATCGAGCGCGATCGCGGGGCCGAGCGTCGCCAGCACGGCGGCGGCGCCGTTCCACACCGCGTGCGCGATCAGGCTCGTCCAGTACCAGTCGCGGGAGCGCACTTCGGCCCAGCCGTCGCGCAGATCGGTCAGGAACGCCCGTCGCTGCGGCCGTACATGGGCCACCCGCAGCGGCAGCAGCAGCGCGGCGCTCACCGCATAGCCGATGCCGACGGCGATGAACGCCCAGCCCGCCCCGGCGAGCAGCAGTGCACCCGCGAGCGGGGGCCCGGCGAGCCGCGCCGCGCTGGAGGCCGCGGCCACCGCGGCGTTGGCCCGCTGCCGCCCTGCCTCCGGCACCGTACCGATGACCAGTGGCGAGAACGCGGGCTGAGCGAAAGCCGTGGCCGCCCCGCCGAGGACCTCGGCGACCGCCAGGCACCACAGCCTCGGAGCGTCGCCGAGCAACTGCACCCCCACGAAGATCTGGGCCGCGGATCGGACGAGCGCGGTGGTCAGCGCCACCGTACGGACGTTGATTCGGTCACCGGTCACGCCGCCGACCGGCAGGAGGAGCAGTCGCGGCACCATCGCACAGCCCAGCAGCAGCGCCAGGGCGCCGGTCGATCCCGTCACCTCCAGCACGGCCAGGCTGAGTGCGACAGGCACGATCGCATCGCCCAGCAGCGCGAGCGAGCGGCTGGTGAAGAGCAACTGGAAGCGGTGCGTCAGCAGTGGATGGGAGGCGGAGGGCATGGCGGGTTCCGGCGTAGTCATGGCCGGCAAGATACTTCGGCAACGAATTATTCGCTACCGAAATATCTGCTCCCGAAGCACCGGCGCTACCATGACGCCATGGCCGAGCCCCCACAACTCCGCGACTCGACTGACGAGCATGTGGCGCGATGGTTGCCGGTGCTGCCGGACCTGGACCCGGACACCGAGGGCGCCGTCACCCGCGCCATGCTGCTCACCCGGCATCTGCGTCGGACCAAGGAACGCTCCCTCGCCGCCTCAGGACTGGACCGGCACGAGTACGACACCCTGCACAAACTCGCCGGCCGCGGAGGCCGGGCCGCCCCCTCCGAACTCGCGGCCGACCTCGGACTCGCGCCCGCCTCGGTCACCGGCCGGATGGACGGACTCGAGCGCCGCGGGTTCGTCCGCCGCACCCCCTCGGCCGTCGACCGCCGCCGCGTCGACGTCGAACTGACGGACGCCGGACGCGCGGCCTGGCATCAGGCGCTGGGAGCGGTCGGGCGCGAGGAGGAACGGCTGCTGGGAGTGCTCAGCAAGGACGAGCGGGGGCAACTGGCGGCCCTGCTACGGCGCGTGATGCTGGAGGCCGAGTCGTCCTGACGGCCCCGCCCGCGCCGCCGTCGTCGTCGAGCATCACGATCCTCTCCGGGCACCGACGTCAGGCAGCGCAGGCTGCGGCCAGACGACCAGTTCGAAGGTGTCCTCCCCGTCGGCGTCGACATAGGTCCGGTCGGCTCGGCGGGCGCGCAGGGCCTGCGCGTCCCAGGTGTCGCAGAACAGGGCGTTGTAGCCGTGTGCCGAGCCGTCGAACAGCAGGACGGGTTCCCCGGACGCCGGTACGGCGTGGACCAGCGCGGGCAGGCCCTGTGCGTCGTCGGTGATCAGCCCCTCGGACACGTCCCCGTGATAGCGCAAGCGGAAGCGGGTCTGCCCGGCCGGGCCGCACAGCCGCCCTGCCCAGCCGGCGCCCAGCAGGTCGGCCCAGCGACGTTCGGACACATGGGCGGGCCGCTCGGCGGGCTCCGTCAGCCCGGCAAGATGCGGCGGGCCAGGGTATGTTGCAGGTCTGGGCAGGGAGTCGTGCTTCATCTCTTCAGCCGAGGTCGGGCAATGGGCGCCGGGCAACCTCGCGGGCGTCGTCCGACGGGACGCCCAGCATGCGCAGGACCATCTCGGCCAGGCCGGCGGCGGCCTCGTCGCCGTCGAGGTCGGGCCGGGCGAACCTCAGCTCCAGCAGGGAGAGCAGTGTCCCGCCCAGCGCGGACAGGGCGACGGCCGGCTCGACCGGGACGAAGCGGCCCGAGGCGACGCCGCGTTCCAGGTCGCGCAAGGCGCGCGGGGCCAGACCCTTCTCGGAGTGGAGGTAGCCGAGCCCGCGGTGGCGCAGGACCTGCATGAGTTCCGGATGGGAGTCGGCCATCCGTGCGCTGAGCCGGAAGCCCGCGGCGACGAGCTCCGCCGGGTCGTCGATCCCGCTCAGGCGCTCGTCGAAGGTCTGGCCGAATTCTTCCAGCGCGTCCACCACGGCTGCGTCGAACAGCTCCGTCTTCGACTCGAAGTGGTTGTAGAAGGAGCCGAAGCCGACATCCGCACGCTCGGCGATCGCCTGGATGCTCACGCTGGTGTCGCCGGTCTCGGCGAGGATCTGCCGGGCCGCGCGGACGAGTGCCTGCCGGGTCTCGGCGCGGCGCCGTTCGAAGCGGTTACGGGGTGGGGCTGGATTCGGCATGCGGTGAGTCTAACAACCGGTTCGAGATCAATCGCAGTACTGATGAATCCATCATCGTCTCATGCGGTGCCTCCGCACTTGACGAGAGCCACAGGCTCAGGAGCCGGACCCTCCCGGCTCCTGAGACTGTGGCCCCGTGATCGTGCCGGTGCCGACGCACCGGTCCTTGCGGTTACCGCGTGCCGTTGGCGGCGAACTTGGCGACCTGGTCGGCGTTGTCCTTGGTGATGAAGGCCGGACCGGTCAGGACGGGCGCGGTGCTGCCTCCGCTGAAGTTGCCGTTGGTCTTGTAGAGCCACAGCGAGTCGACCGCCAAGTAGCCCTGCAGATACGGCTGCTGGTCGACGGCGAACTCGACGGAGCCGTCCTGGACCGCCTTGACCAGGTCCTTGTTGAGGTCGAAGGTGGCGACCTTGGCCTTGCTGCCCGCGTCCGACAGTGACTGCACGGCGGTCAGCGCGATGGGCGCGCCGAGGGTGACGACCTGGTCGATGGAGGAGTCCTGCTTGAGCTTGGCGGTGATCGTCGACTTCACCGACGGCATGTCGGTGCCGTTGACGTAGAGGTTGTCCGTCTTGCCGCTGAAGCCCTTCTTCAGGCCGGCGCAGCGGGCCTCCAGGGCGACCTGGCCCTGTTCCTGGATGACACACAGGGCGTGCTTGGCGCCGAGCTGGTTCAGGCGCCGGCCGAAGGCCTGGCCGGCGATGTTCTCGTCCTGGCCGAAGTACTCGAGCATGCCGAGCTGCTTCCAGTTGTCCAGGCCGGAGTTGAAGCCGATGACAGGTATGCCGGCCGCCTTGGCCTTGGCCACGACGTCCTTCATCGCCTGGGGCTTGGCCGCGGTGAGGGCGATGCCGTCGACCTTCTGGTCGATGGCGTTCTGTACGAGGTTGGCCTGGTTTCCGGCGTTCGGGTCGGACGAGTAGACGAGCTTGATGTTGTCCTTGGCGGCGGCGGCCTGGGCGCCCTTGCGGATCAGGTCCCAGAAGGTGTCGCCGGGGGAGGCGTGGGTGACCATGGCCACGGTCATGCGGGGGGTGGTGGCCTTGCCCGCGGAGGCCGCCGCGCCGCCTTCCTCGGACTTCTTGCCGCCGGAGCTGCTGGAACAGCCGGCGGCGAACAGGGCGCCGGCGAGCAGAGTGGCGGTCAGAGCGGCGGCTCGGTGGTGTCTGTGCATGTCCCTTGCACCTCGCTGTGCTGGTCTGGGTGGGTGTGCAGGTGGGTTGAGGGGGGAGGAGGTCGGCTGATGCGGGGCGCACCCGGGCCTGATTGCGCCCTGGGTGGCGGCGTGAGCGCGGTCTGCGGCAGCCGTGGGTGGGGACTGCCTCGCCGTCACCGGAGCTCGCTAGAGCGCTTTATTAGCGCGCTCTAGTGGCTCGTACTATGGGGTGGCCCCCAGGCGATGTCAACAGGTATGTCAGGACGTCCCAACAAAACGTTCGAGCTGCGCCGGGGGTGTGCAGGTCGGTGCGCGATCGGGCTGCGGGCCCGATGAACGCCGAAGTCGAACCGGTCGCGTATGGCGGCAAACGCCACGTCCGCCATGCGGCCGCAGTGAGCCTGATCCACGCGGCGGCACACCTTGGATGTGAACCCGCGGTGCCTGGATGTGAACCCGCGGCGGCGCACCTTGGATTTGAACCCTGAAACCGATCGGTTTACGCTGCAGGAAAACCGATCGGTTTCACTCTCTGGAGATGGTCATGACTGCGATCAAGGACTCCGTCGTCCTCGTCACCGGCGGCAGCCGGGGCATCGGCAAGGCGCTGGTGGAGGAGCTGTACGCCCGGGGCGTCGGCAAGGTCTATGCCACGGCCCGCGACCCACGTACCGTGACCCACCCGGACGCCGTTCCGCTGGCGCTGGAGGTCACCGACCCCGACTCCGTGGCGGCGGCCGCCGCGCAGGCCCGGGACGTCACCGTCCTGATCAACAACGCCGGTGCCTCGACCCGCGCGCGCTTCCTCACGTCGCCGGTCGACGACATCCGCCGGGAGTTCGAGATCAACTTCTATGGCCCGCTGCTGCTCACCCGCGCCTTCGTGCCGGTCATCGAACGCAACGGCGGCGGCCACATCCTCAATGTCCACTCCGCGCTGTCCTGGCTCGCCGACGGCAGCACCTACAGCTCCTCGAAGGCCGCGATGTGGTCGCAGACCAACAGCCTGCGCCTGGAGCTGCAGCCACGCGGCATCGAGGTCACCGGGCTTCACATGGCGTACGTGGACACCGACATGACGGCCGGTATCGACGCGCCCAAGTCCAGCCCCCGCGATATCGCCGTGGCCGCGCTGGACGGCATCGAGACGGGAGCGCACGAGGTGCTGGCCGACGACATCACCCGGTGGGTCAAGGGGGCGCTGTCCGGAGCGGTGGCGTCCATGTACCAGCAACTCGCCAAGTAACGCCCCCGCCCTTGCAGTTCTGTAGAACGGACCGGAGTAAGTGATGACGGGTATTCACCCCTTGCGTGTGCTGCGTGCGAAACCTTTGTGGATCACCAACGGTGTGATCGTGGGTGTCCTGGCGCTGTTGTTCACCGTGTTCTACGTGGGCGCCAACATCGACCCGGCCGACCATCTGCACCAGCTCCCGGTCGGCCTGGTCAACGCCGACAAGGGGACAACCGTCGGCGGCCGGCAGGTCGACCTGGGCGCGCAGATCACCGAATCGATCAAGAAGTCGACCGCGGGCGGCGACAAGATCGAGTGGAAGGTGATGGACGAACAGCAGGTCCAGAAGGAACTGGGCACAGGCAGGCTGTTCGGCGCCCTGCTCGTGCCCGGCGACTTCTCCGCCTCCGTCACTGCACTCACCACCCCCACCCCCACCCCGACGGCCACGGCCGGTGCCCCCCACCGTCCGCAGCTGACCGTGCTGACCAACCAGTCCGCCGGCAGCCTGGGCTCCAGCCTGGCCCGCGTTGCCACGACCACCGCCGCACAGGCCGCCTCCCGGCAGGTGGGCAAGGAACTGACCGCGCGCATCCCGCAGAGCGAGCAGGACCGGCTGCCCGCCGCGGCGCGCCTGCTGCTGGCCGACCCGGCCGCCGTCACCGTCCAGGACGGGCACCCGCTCGGCACCCACAGCGGCATGGGCCTGACCGCGTTCTACTACGCGCTCGTCCTGGTGGTGTGCGGCATGCTCTCCGCCAACGTCATCAGCGGCCAGGTCGACCACGCCCTGGGCTACACCCACAACGACATGGGCCCGCGCCGCGTCCACCGCCCCCTGATCCGCGCCGGCCGCGCACAGACCCTCGCCATCGCCGGCACCCTCATGATCGCCCTGTCCCTGGTGATGGGCAGCCTGGTGCTGGCCGGCGCGGTCGGCATCATGGGCATGGACGCCTCCCACCTGCCACTGCTGTGGCTGTACTCGGTCTGCGCCATCGCGGTCTGCGGCATCGGCGCACTCACCCTCCTCGCCGTCTTCGGCACGCCCGGAATGCTGCTGGTCACCCTGGTCTTCATCGCCATGGCGGTGCCCACGGCGGGCGCCACCACACCGCTGCAGGCCCTGCCCGGCTTCTACCGCTTCCTGGCGGAGTTCGAGCCGCTGCGGCAGATCACCGGCGGCGTCCGCTCGATCCTCTACTACGGGGCCCAGGGCGACGCCGGTCTGACCCGCGGCTGGATCATGCTCGCCGTCGGCCTCACCGCGGCCTGCCTCTTCGGCTTCGGCATGACCCACCTGTACGACCGCAAGGGACTTGACCGCATCCCCCACGACAACCCGGAACCCCAGCCGGCCACGGCGATCCCCGCGTAGCCGGAGCGGACCGCGGACGTGGGCCGCCGGAGCGGCCGCGCCCCCCGTGTGCGTCGCTCCGTGAGGACGGGCGGCGACGCACCTCCCGGGGCCCGGCCTTGGTCTTCGAGCGATGAGGACCGGGGCCGGGCCACGGGCACAGGGGTAAACCGATCGTTTTCATTCGGGTCGGAACGGAGTTAGTCTCTCTTCATGACCACGGATTCGAAGCCCAGTTCTCGCGACCGGCTCCTGGAGGCGGCCGCCACGCTCGCCTACGCGGAAGGTGTCGGTATCGGCGTCGAGGCGCTGTGCAAGGCGGCGGGGGTGTCCAAGCGCTCGATGTACCAGCTGTTCGAGAGCAAGGACGAACTGCTGGCGGCGAGTCTGCAGCGGCGGGCCGCCGCTTTCGCGGCCCGGCTGCTGCCGGAGGAGGGTGCCGCGCGGTCGCCGCGCGAGCGAATCCTGCACGTCTTCGAGCAGTTGGAGTCCCAGGCGGACTCGCCCGAGTTCTGGGGCTGCCCCTACCTCGCCGTCCAGATCGAACTCAAGAACCCGGAGCATCCCGCCAGCCGGGTCGCGCAGCAGGTCAAGCAGAACCTGATGGTGTTCTTCCGTGGCGAGGCGGAGCGGGGCGGGGCGAGCGACCCCGACCTGCTGGCCCGGCAGCTGGTCCTGGTCTTCGACGGGGCGAGTGCCCGAGCCGGCATCAAGGCCGACAATCTGGCCGGCCTGGTCATGCCGACCCTCGTCACTCTCCTGGACGCGGCGGGCGTGCACTGACGGAGGCTCCGAGTTGGTTTGCTTTCCAGACTCACCCGCAGTGAGTGAGTCTGCATTTCAAACTCACTCACCGCTCGCCCCGAGGTGACCGTGGCCCCCGTCGACGCCGGCCCCGTGTACGTCTCCGGGGCCGCGTACGTCTCCGGGGCCGTGCCCGCGGCCGGCCGCAGCGCGGTGTGCTCAGGCTCGGGTCAGCTCCTCCTCGGCGGTATCGGAACCCGCCCCGGAGCCGGTGTCGCTGCCCTCCAGTTCGGCGTGGGTGCTGGCCAGGCGCTTCTCCGGCAGCACGAAGGCCAGGACCAGCCCCACCGCGAAGAGCGGAACCATGTAGCGGAAGACCGGGGTCAGGGCGTGCTGGTAGGAGAGGATGACGGCGTCCTGGAGCCGGGCCGGGAGCTTGTGGACGAGCGCCGGGGTCAGGGATTCGGTGTTGCCGACGGCCTTGGAGGCGGTGGCCGGCACACGGGAGGCGAGCTGGTCGGTCAGACGGTGGGTGAAGATGGCGCCGACCGCCGCGGTGCCGAGCGTGGCGCCGATCTCGCGGAAGAAGTTGTTCGCGGAGGTCGCGGTGCCGACGTCGGAGCCGGGGAAGTCGTTCTGAACGGCCAGGACGAGGGTCTGCATCATCATGCCGATGCCCGCGCCGAGCAGCAGGAAGTAGCCGCAGACGACAGAGATCGAGGTGTCCGGCTCCAGGGTCGACATCAGGAACGCGGTGATGCCGACGACCGCCGTGCCGACGACGGGCCACACCTTGTAGCGGCCGGTCTTGCTGATGACCTGGCCGGACGGGATGGCGGTCGCCATGATGCCGACGACCATGGGTATGAGCAGCAGGCCGGACGCGGTGGCGCTCTTGCCGTAGACCATCTGCAGGTAGGTCGGCATGTAGCCGATGATCGCGAACATGCCGATGCCGATCACGATCATGCTGATCAGGGTGGAGATGTTGAAGATCCGGCTGCGGAAGATACGGAGCGGGATCACCGGCTCCGCCACGCGGGCCTCGACGAAGAAGAACGCCACCCAGGCCAGCACGCCCCCGGCGGCGAGGCCGATGATGACCGGGTCGGACCACGCGTACTCCGTACCGCCCCAGCTGGCGAACAGGACGGTGCAGGCGACGGCGGCGGCCATGAGCGTGATGCCGGCGTAGTCGATGGTGGCCCTGGCGGCCTTGCGGGGCAGGCGCAGGGCGAAGGCGCAGACGGCCAGGGCGACGATCCCGAGCGGGAGGTTGATCCAGAAGGCCCAGCGCCAGTCGGCATGGTCGGTGAACCAGCCGCCGAGCAGCGGACCGACCACGGAGGCGAGTCCGAAGACGGCGCCGATGGGGGCCATGTACTTGGCGCGTTGGCGGGGCGGCACCAGGTCGGCGATGATCGCCTGCGAGGTGATCATCAGACCGCCGCCGCCCAGCCCCTGGATGCCGCGGCCGATGATGAGCATCGTCATCTCCTGCGCGGCACCCGCGAGCGCGGACCCGGCGATGAAGACGGTGATGGCGCCGAGGAAGAGGGCCTTGCGGCCGATGAGGTCACCGAGGCGGCCGTAGACCGGCATGCCGATGGTGGCGGCGAGGATGTACGCGGTGGTCACCCAGGCCATGTGCTTGACGCCGTCCAGCTCGCCGACGATGGTCGGCAGCGCGGTGCTGACGATCGTCTGGTCGAGCGCGGACAACAGCATTGCTGTCATCAGGCCGGCGAATATCAGGCCGAAATGGCGAGGGAGCCCGGAGGAGTCCTGCTCCTCGGTCTCCCCGGCCCCGGCGGCGGGGGGTGCGGCGTCGGTCATCGGGAAAGGCTCCAGGGTTACGGGTGTTCGGGGGTGAGAAGGGTGCTCAGGAGTGCGACCGACCGCTCCACATACGGGACGGGGGAGTCGGCGCGGTCGTCGGCGGTGTCCTGGGACCAGCGCTCCATGCCGTTGCGTACGGCGGCCATCGCGACGGAAGCGATCAGGTCCGGGATCTCCTCGTCGACGTCCGGTCCCATGCGCCGGGCGACGGTCTCGGCGAGGGACTGCCGGAATGCGTCGAACCGCGCCATGAGCGCGGCGAGGACGACCGGGGTGCTGTGCGCCAGCTCGAAGATGTCGTGCGTGTCCTGGCGTTCCGGCGGGTCCTCGGCGAGATGGTCGACGAGCAGCCGGGTCAGGTCCGCGAGGACGTCGCGGGGGTGCGCCGGAGGGCCGCCCGCGACAAAACGGGCCACCAGGTCGGGCGGCAGCTCGCCGGGGGCCTGGCCGACCGCGGCGGACTCCTTGCTCGGGAAGTAGTTGAAGAACGTCCGCTGCGAGATACCGGCCTCGGCGCTGATCATCTCGACGGTGACCTTCTCGAAGCCGTGCGTCCGAGCCAGACGGACCACCGCCGCGTGGATCTCACGCTGCGTCTCGCGGCGCCTGCGCTCGCGCAGGTCCTTGCCCAGGGGTGCCATGGGGCCATGATTGCACACTCTGCAATCATTGCGCGATCGGCAAGGCCAGCAGGAGGAAAGGCCCAGGTGACTGGTTCGCAGCGTGCTCAGAGGTCAACGCACGAGCGCTGCCACCAGGCGGCCGAGGCGTCGCGCAGGGTGTTGGCGCCGCAGTACACCTTGCCCATGCCGAGGTCGTACGCCCCCCGAGCCATCGGCCGCATAACCTGTGCGCGGAACACGGATGGGCCGGCGAAGAGAGGGACACGATGGCGGGCATCACCGGCAGGACCGTACTGATCGTCGGCGCTTCCTCGGGCATCGGCGCGGAGGTGGCGCGTCAACTCGCCGGTGGCGGCAACCGCTTCGTCCTCGTGGCGCGCCGTGCTTCCGAACTCGCCTCCGTGGCCGAGGCGGTTCGCACCGCGGGAGCGGACTGCTTGGAGATAGTGGCCGACGCCCTGAACGCGGATGCGGCCGCGGACGTGGTGTCGTCCGCCGTCGCGGAGTTCGGCTCCGTCGACATCGCCCTCCTCAACGCCGGCCAGGGCCCGGACATGTCCATGGACGAGGTCGGCGTCGGGGACGTCTCACGGATCATGGCGTTGAACTACGACGTCGTGGTCAACTACCTGATCCCACTGATCGAGCAGATGGGAAGACAACCCGACGGGGGCCTGATCGCGCACACCAACTCACTCGCCGGACTGATGGGCCTTCCGCGACAGGGTCCTTACTCGGCGGCCAAGGCGGCCGCGAGCACGCTCCTCGACGCCGCGCGCGTCGAACTGGCGCCGAGGGGAATCCGCTTCACCACCATCCATCCGGGGTTCGTGGCAACCGACCGCGTCAGCGCGGACGGACTGCCCAAGCCGTTCCAGATCAGCCAGGAGCGTGCGGCGCGGTACGTCATACGGGCCTTGGAGAAGGAACCGGCCCATGCGTACTTTCCCTGGCCCGCGGCCGCACTGGTCCGCACGCTGCGCATCCTGCCCACGTCGCTGTCGTCTCTGGTGCTGCGGACCTTGGCGGCCAAGTAGGAGCGGCCTTGGCAGGCGCTGTGCCAACGCCCGGGTCCCAACCGGCTGGAATTCCTCTGCCGACGTGACGCCTCGTCAACTGTCCTGGGTTTTGATGTGCGCGGAGTTGACTTCGATGTGCCGACACCGCCGCGGTCGGCCGACCGCGCAGCCGCCACAGGGACGGGCCATCCCACGAGAGGAAGATCACGCCAGGTGGGTGCGGTCTTGGCCATGTACCGGACACGCGGTACCGTCGGTCCGATATCGACGACGGCAGAACGGAAGCCGGTGGGAATCCGGCACGGTCGCGCCACTGTGAACGAGACGCTTCACCTTGCTGGGGTGCCTCGTGAGTCAGACCCGTAGCCGTCGTCAACTGCACCACCGAGATGGGACGCGAACTCCCAGAGGAGGTTCTGCCATGGCGCAGACCGTCGCCCAGCCGACAGCCACCACCCCCGTCGTTCCCGCCAAGCTGCCGCTGAAGGCGATCGTTCCCTGGGCGGTCTTCTTCGGCATCCTGATGCTGGTTCTGCTCTACTTCGTCGGCGCCGAGCAGGGCGCCACCTCCATGATGTCCGGCGAGGATGTCCACGAGTGGGTGCACGACGCCCGCCACCTGCTCGGTTTCCCCTGCCACTGAGGTGGGGGACGCCGCACGCCCATGAACTCCGCAACGGTAAGAAACCTTCTGGTGCGGGGCATGCTCGCCGGCCTCGGGGCCGGCGTGCTCGCCCTGGTCGTCGCGTACTTCCTCGGTGAGCCGAGCGTCGACAGCGCGATCGGCTACGAGGAGGCCCATGCCCCCGCGCACGAGCACGAGGTCGAGATCGTCTCCCGCAGCCTGCAGTCCACCGCCGGCCTGGCCACCGGTGTGCTGATCTACGGGGTCGCCTTCGGCGGCATCGCAGCCCTCGCCTTCTGCTTCGCACTCGGGCGTGTCGGCCGCTTCAGCCCGCGGGCGACCGCGCTGCTGCTGTCGGGCTGCGCGCTGCTCGCGGTGTACGTCGTGCCGTTCCTGAAGTACCCGGCCAACCCGCCGTCGGTCGGCGACCCCGACACCATTGGCAAGCGGACGACCCTGTACTTCCTGATGATGGTGCTCAGCGTGCTTGTCGCGATCGGTGCTGTCCTCATCGGCAAGAGACTCGCGCCCAAGCTGGGCACTTGGTACGCCACCGTCGCCGCGGTTCTCGGCTTCGCCGTCGTGATCGGCCTGGCGTTCGCCTTCCTGCCCGTCGTCAACGAGGTGCCGAAGGACTTCCCGGCCACGCTGCTGTGGCGGTTCCGCCTCTCCGCCCTCGCCATCCAGATCACCCTGTGGGGAGGCTTCGGCCTTGTCTTCGGTGAGCTGGCCCAGCGGCTGCTGTCTCCCAAGCCCGCAACAGCCGTGCGCGGGCGGACAGTCGCCGCCTCGAACTGAATGACGGAGCACACGAGAGGGCCCGCGGAACCATCCGGGGGCCCTCTCGCGTTTCTGCGGTCGCCCTGTCCCTGGAGGAGCACGAGCACTGTGCGATGGCGGAATTGCTGCGCCGCCACCGCACCCCGACGCCCTGACCGGAACATCACTGGCCGGCCTCGTCCTCCGGCGCTCCGAGAGGGCGCCCGATCCGCAGGTTCCAGCGCGCGGACCGCCCGCTGACCTCGGTCGCCGTCAGAGGCGGTACGTCGAGGCGCCAGAACGTCTCCTCGGGCGCGCCCATCACATGCACCACCACGGCCCGCACGACCTCCGGCTCCACCACGGCGAGGGTCCGGCCGTCCGCCGCTCGGGACGTGCCCAGCCACTCGGCCACGCGCCCGCACAGGTCCCGTACCGACTCCCCGCCGTGCGGGGCGGCGCCGGGGTCGGCCAGCCAGCGGGCCACCGCCTCCGGCTCGGCAGCGGCGACCTCGTCGAGCGTCCGGCCTCGCCAGCGGCCCATGTCCAGTCCCGCGAGTTCAGGGGTCCGCATGGCGTCGAGGCCGAGCGCCGAGGCCGTCTCCTGACAGCGCACGCTGGGGGAGACGACGACACGGCCGTGGGCGCGCAGCGACCCGGCGGCCGCGCGGGTACGTGCCGCGCCGATGTCGTCGATCGAGTCCCCGTCGTCGAAACGGGCCCGCCGCAGCGACGGGCTGGTGGCGGGCGAGATGAAAGTGACACGGCTGGTCACGCGAGCGCTCCTCCTGCGTCTGCCATGGACTGCGCGTTTGCATCGGACACGGTACGCAGGTCGGAGTGCAGGAGCCCGGACGGGGCTACGTCCTGGACGGACGGCGGTTGCGGAGCAGCAGCCGTCTTGCGGGACGTTCCACCGCCTCGTACAGGAGCCAGGACAGGCCGAGCGACACGGTGAACGTGGCGGCGAGGACGGCCAGGCCCGCCACCACGCCGAAACGAGGGGTGGTACCGAGCAGGCTGGTACCGGCCCGCAGCACCAGCAGGTGGACCATGTAGAAGGCGAACGAGAGTTCCCCCAGCCGCACCAGCCGCCGGTGCCGCCACAGCGACGGCAGGCCGCGCAGGTCCGCGACGGCCGCCGCCGGGATGAGCAGAGCGAAGCCGATGATGGTGCAGATCGTCGCCGGGTATCCGCCGGTGACCTGCGGGACGAGGAAGTAGCCGACGATCGCCAGGGCGAGTGAGGCCTCCAGACCGGGTCCGCGCCACCGGTCGAGGAGCACCAGCCGCGCCACGGCGGCGCCGAGGACGAACTCGGGCAGGCGCGCGGCGGGAAAGGAGTACACCGTCTGGTCCGGCCAGTGGTGCGCGTCCGCCCAGGACAGGACCAGTACCGCGAGCACCGATGCCGCGGCCAGCGCCGCCGATGCCCGGGCGCCGAGACGGCGCAGCAGGAGCGCCAGCAGCGGGAAGGTGGCGTAGAAGAAGGCCTCGCAGGCCAGCGACCAGCTGACCGGGTTCAGCGTCTGCCACCACGGGTGCCACCAGGAATGGACCAGCAGGACATCGGCCAGGGCCTGGGGCAGCGTCGGCTTGGCTCGGGGGGCAAGCGTGTATGCCATGACCAGCGCGATCGCGGCGGTGACCAGATGGACCGGATAGATGCGGGCCATGCGCCGCCGCAGGAAGGCTAGTGCGCGGTCGTTCGGCCGCACGGTCCACATCAGCACGAACCCGGACAGCACGAAGAAGAACGACACTCCGGTCCCGCCGGCTACGAACGCCCATGTCACAAGGCGGCCGCCGGTACCTCCGAAATAGCCGAAGTTGTGCACGTGCAGTCCGAAGACCAGCAGCGCGGCCGCCCACCGCAGTCCGGTGAGGGACGGCAGCAGGGGTACCGGGGCAGGCGGAGGGGACTTGGCGGTGGTCGCGGTGGCGGTGACGGACGGCGCCCGGGTCGTCCCGGTCGCCGCCGTCATCGTGTCACCTTCAGGGGGGCGTTCGTGCAGAGCATGAAGGGGAACGTTGCCCGTACATCACTTTTCATTCCGGTCCCGTAGCAAACATCACACCACAGGCGTCCGGAGAGGCGACTCCCTGACGTCCACGTGCCCTACGAAAACCTCCCGCAACGGAGTGAATGAGGGCGACGCGCCACTCAGTCGCGTCCACGCCCCTGGCTCAGACGCTCCAGTACGGCACGCCCCATGGCTGCCTCACCCTTGGCATTGGGGTGTGCGGGGGCCGCGGGCGAGGCAGGCTGCAACGGTTCGATCCAGCGGTCCGCCGGCGACTTGCACATGTCGTGGCCGCGCGTGGGCCAGTAGGTGTCGACGTACTGCGCACGATTCCACCCCGCCACCAGACGAAGCATCAGGTTCAGTCGCTTTTCGGTGTCCCGCAGATAGGCGAAGTCCTTCGACGCGAACGGCACCGAGGGATAGCAGCCGCTGCCGTCGTCGGGCAGGAGGTCCGGGTAGCCGACCACGAGCACCCGGGCGTGCGGCGCCCTGGCGTGCACGGCCCGCAGCACACGGACGACCTTCGGCGCGGTCTGCGCGATGGCGACCGTCAACTGGTCGATCCCGGACGAGGCGTAGGCACGCTGGCACGGGTTTCCCGTCGGGTCCTGGGAGCTGAGGCGGGCACACGTACCGATGATGGAGCTGAAACCGACGTCGTTGCCGCCGATCTGGACCGTCACCAGATCCGTGTCCCGTTGCAGCGCGTCGAGCTGGGGGGCGTTGGTGCCCTGGGACTTCCACATGTTCTCGGTCGTTGCCCCTGAGCAGCTCACGTCCTTGAATGCGGTCACCGTTCGCTCCGCCGCCACGACCGAGGGGTAATTGTGGTCGGAGCGGGCACAGTTCGCGTCCACCTGCTGCGGGATGAGGGGGCCGGCGGTGTACGAGTCCCCGAGTGAGACGTAGTGCGTGTGGCGGCCGGGTCCCGCGCCGTGCGCCACGGCAGGTACTGCGGAAGCGGCGAAGAGGGCGCAACCGCCGAGCGCCGCCCCTGCCGCGATCGGCCAACGGCGACGTCCCGCCGGTCTGCCCGCATCCGTGTCGTGCGCCATGAGAATCCTCCCCCTGAGGCCGGAACGCCGCACGGGGCCGGTATCCAGCGGCGGCCCTCGCACGGTCGACTGGGCTTTGTATACCGCCGGTATGTCTCGGGGGCCAGAGGCGGGAACCGAGTAGCTCAGAGGGAGGGCGTGAGGGGCACCGAGTGGATACGTGTCCGAGAACACGAGCGAATGCATGACGTCTGATGTCATGCATTGGCTGGAGGGGAATCCGTTGCGATCCGGACTGAGCACGTCCAGGCCGGCCCACGCGGGCCGGCCTGGACATCATTGATCAGACGGGTGATCAGGCGGGGAGATCAGACCAGGTCGAACCGGTCCAGGTTCGACACCTTGACCCACGCCGCGACGAAGTCGTTCACGAACTTCTCCTTCGCGTCATCGCTCGCGTAGACCTCCGCGAGCGCGCGCAGCTCGGAGTTCGAGCCGAAAACGAGGTCGGCACGGGTGCCGGTCCACTTGACCTCGCCGGTGGCGTCGTCGCGGCCCTCGAAGACGTTCTGGTCCTCGGAGACCGACGTCCACGTCGTGCCCAGGTCGAGCAGGTTGACGAAGAAGTCGTTGGTCAGAACGCCGGGGGTCTCGGTGAAGACACCGTGCTGCGTCTGCTGGTAATTGGCGCCGAGGACGCGCAGGCCGCCGACGAGGACGGTCAGCTCGGGGGCGCTCAGGTTCAGCAGGTTCGCCTTGTCCAGGAGCAGGTACTCGGCCGGCAGGCGGTTGCCCTTGCCCAGGTAGTTGCGGAAACCGTCGGCGGTCGGCTCCAGCGCGGCGAACGACTCGACGTCCGTCTGGTCCTGCGTGGCGTCCACGCGGCCCGGCGTGAAGGGAACCTCCACGTCGAATCCGGCGTCCTTGGCGGCCTTCTCGACGCCCGCCGCACCGGCGAGGACGATCACGTCGGCGAGGGAGACCTGCTTGCCGCCGGCCGCGTTGAAGGACTCCTGGACGCCCTCCAGCGTGCGCAGCACCTGCGCGAGCTGGTCGGGCTCGTTGACCTCCCAGCCGCGCTGCGGCTCCAGGCGGATACGGGCGCCGTTGGCACCGCCGCGCTTGTCGCTGCCGCGGAAGGAGGAGGCCGCCGCCCAGGTGGTGGACACGAGCTGGGAGACCGTGAGGCCGGACTCGAGGATCCTGGCCTTGAGGGACGCGATGTCCGCGGCGTCGATCGTCTCGCCGGAGGCCTCGGGCAGCGGGTCCTGCCACAGCAGCACCTCGGAGGGGACCTCCGGGCCGAGGTAGCGCACGACCGGGCCCATGTCACGGTGGGTCAGCTTGAACCAGGCGCGGGCGAAGGCGTCGGCGAACTCGTCGGGGTTCTCGTAGAACCGGCGCGAGATCTGCTCGTAGATCGGGTCGAACCGGAGCGAGAGGTCGGTCGTGAGCATCGTAGGGGCGTGGCTCTTCGACGAGTCGTGGGCGTCGGGGATGGTGCCCGCACCCGCACCGTCCTTGGCCACCCACTGGTGGGCGCCGGCCGGGCTGGTGGTCAGCTCCCACTCGTACTCGAAGAGGTTCTTGAAGAAGCCGTTGCTCCACTGGGTCGGGGTGCTGGTCCAGGTGACCTCGAGGCCACTGGTGATCGCGTCCCCGCCCTTGCCGGTGCCGTAGGTGCTCTTCCAGCCGAGGCCCTGCTGCTCGATCGGGGCGCCCTCGGGCTCGACACCGACGTGGTCCGCCGGGCCCGCGCCGTGGGTCTTGCCGAAGGTGTGACCACCGGCGATGAGGGCGACCGTCTCCTCGTCGTTCATCGCCATGCGGCGGAACGTCTCACGGATGTCGCGGGCCGCGGCGATCGGGTCCGGGTTGCCGTTGGGGCCCTCCGGGTTGACGTAGATGAGGCCCATCTGGACCGCGCCGAGCGGGTTCTCCAGCTCGCGGTCGCCGGTGTAGCGCTGGTCGTCCAGCCAGACCTTCTCGGGGCCCCAGTAGACGTCCTCGTCGGGCTCCCACACGTCCGCGCGGCCACCGGCGAAGCCGAAGGTCTTGAAACCCATCGACTCCAGGGCGACGTTGCCCGCGAGGATCATCAGGTCGGCCCAGGACAGGCTCTGGCCGTACTTCTTCTTGACCGGCCACAGCAGGCGGCGGGCCTTGTCCAGGTTGCCGTTGTCCGGCCAGCTGTTCAGGGGGGCGAAGCGCTGCTGACCGGCGCCGGCGCCACCGCGGCCGTCGCTGATCCGGTAGGTGCCGGCGCTGTGCCAGGCCATACGGATCATGAAGGGGCCGTAGTGACCGAAGTCGGCCGGCCACCAGTCCTTGGAGTCCGTCAGCACCTCGGCGATGTCACGTTTCACGGCCGGGAGGTCGAGGCTCTTGAACGCCTCTGCGTAGTCGAACGCCTCACCGAGGGGGTTGGCCACGGCGGGGTTCTTGGCAAGGATCTTCAGATTGAGCCGCTCCGGCCACCACTGGCGGTTTCCGCCGCCCTGAGTCGGGTGCGGGGCGCGGCCGTGCGCGACCGGGCACTTGCCCTCTGCGGCGTTCTCGTGGGAGTCAGACATGGGGGAAATCCTTCCGGACTGGGCGGATCAACATGCTCAGTAACTGACGTGCTCAGGAACTGCGGGCGGTGGAACAGTCGGGGCACAGGCCCCAGTAGGTGACCTCGGCCTCGTCGATGGAGAAGCCGTGGTCGTTGGACGCGGTCAGGCAGGGGGCGTCGCCGACCGCGCAGTCGACGTCGGCGACGACACCGCACAACCGGCACACGATGTGGTGGTGGTTGTCCCCGACGCGCCCCTCGAACCGGGCCGGGCTGCCGGCCGGTTCGATGCGGCGTATGAGTCCCGCCGCGGTGAGCGCGTGCAGGGCCTCGTACACGGCTTGCAGAGAGATATGGCCCACGCGACCGCGCACCCCGGACGCGATGGCCTCGACGCCGAGGTGGTCGCCGCCCCGGACGGTCTCGAGCAGTGCGACGCGGGCGGCCGTCACGCGCAGGCCGGCACCGCGCAGCTCCTCGGCGGTGGACGGAGTCTGTGCTGCGGTCATGACCCCGAACCTACCCTCATAAACACGAGAAGTTCAAGAAAACGAACATGCCAAGTCTTGAGTGTCGCTCCGGGGCGGTGCCGGCGTGGCGGCGGCGCCTCGCGGATCAGTGTCAGTGAGGACGGCATCATCAGGGCGGCGCCCGTGCCCTGGACGAGCCGAGCGCCGAGGGGCACGCCCGGGTCGGGTGCGAGGGCGCAGGCGGCGGGGGGCGGCGACGTCGTCCTGTTCGCGGACCCGGCCAACCCCACCAGCAACGCCCTCTACCAGCGAATCGGGTACGTCCCGGTTACCGACTTCGCCGTGTACGACGTCTCCCGTGCCGCCGGAAGTCAGTCAGGTCCCGTAATAGTCGACCGGTCGTAAACTGGCTTCATGGGACGGACCAGTGATGCTCGCGAGAGAATTCTGAGCGCCGCGCGGTCGCTGATCGAGAGGCACGGTTACTCAGCCCTGGGGGTGGCCGAGATATGCAAGACGGCCGGCGTGCCCAAGGGCAGCTTCTACTACTTCTTCGATTCGAAGGAGTCCCTCGCGCTGGCGGTCATCGATGAGCACTGGGCCGGTCAGAAGCGCGCCTGGGCAACTGCTCTCAGCGGTGACGCTCAACCGCTGCTGCGTCTGCGCCGGCTGTTCGAGGAGACGGAGGCCGGCCTCCGTGCCGCCCAGCAGAGCTGCGGCACCGTCTCGGGGTGTCTGTTCGGGAACCTCACCCTGGAGATGAGCAACCAGACCGAGGCCATCCGCACCCGGCTCCAGGAGATCTTCGACGCGCAGGTCGAGATGGTCGACTCGGTCATCACCGAGGCGCTTGAGCGGCAGGAAGTCGAGGTGGCCGACACGCGGGAAGCCGCGCGGGCGGTGGTTGCCCAGCTCGAGGGTCAGGTGCTGTTCGCCAAGCTCTACAACAGCACCCACCGGCTCGGTCCCCTGTGGGCGAACTGCCTTGCCCTGCTCGGCGCTCGTGCGCCGCGGGAGACCGTGGCCGGTGTCTGACGCCCGCCCGTAGCGATGATGCGGCGGGCGGGACGAGGGGAGCATTCGGATTCCCACCCTGCCCCCGACCGGACCGCACCGATCGGATGCCGCCGTCGCTCCGACGTGCGCTGGGAGTCCGGGCCTATCAGGTACTAGGAAGCAGGTCCCGGCCCAAGCCCTCTTGACCTTTGACTTCCCCCTGCCCACACGCCTACGTTCCAAATAGTCGACCGGTCGGCTAGGGACGCGGCGTCAGGCCGCGGCATCCCCACCCCATCCCCGAGAAGGTCACCATGAGCACTCAGAAGGTCGCAGTCATCACCGGCAGCTCGCAGGGCATCGGCGCCGGTCTCGTCGACGCCTACCGCAAGCTCGGTTACGCCGTCGTCGCCACCTCCCGCACCATCGCCCCCTCCACCGACGCGGGCGTCCTGACGGTCCAGGGCGACATCGCCGACCCCGCCACCGCCGAACGTGTCATCACCGCCGGCGTGGAGCGGTTCGGTCGCGTCGACACTCTGGTCAACAACGCCGGAATCTTCGTCGCCAAGCCCTTCACCGACTACACCCAGGGCGACTTCGCCGCCGTGACCGGTGTGAACATGGCCGGCTTCTTCCGCATCACCCAGCTGGCCCTCGATCGGATGCTCGCTCAGGGCGGCGGTCACATCGTCAACGCCACCAGCAGCCTGGTCGACAACGCCGACTCCCGGGTTCCCTCCGTACTGGCCTCGCTGACCAAGGGCGGACTGCAGTCCGCCACCAAGTCCCTCGCCATCGAGTACGCCACTCGCGGCATCCGCGTCAACGCCGTCTCACCCGGCACCATCAAGACGCCCATGCACGCCGAGGAGACCCATGAGGCCCTCGCCGCCCTGCACCCGGTCGGCCGGATGGGTGAGCAGAGCGACATCGTGGACGCGGTGATCTACTTGGAGAACGCTCCGTTCGTCACCGGCGAGATCCTCCATGTCGACGGTGGCATGAGCGCGGGTCACTGAAGGAGAACCGTGATGCCCGGCATGGCAGACACCGAAGTGATCCTGCATGACCTCCTCGACCGGTGGAAGGCAGGCGTCGACAACCACCAGCCGGATCTGGTCGCATCCCTCTTCACCGAGGACGCGATCTTCCAGGGGTTGCATCCCTACAGCGTGGGAAGGCAGGGCGTCGCCGATTACTACGAATCCCAGCCCGCCGGCCTGTCGGCCGCCTACCACGTCCTGGAAAGCCGGCGCCTCTCCGAGGACATCGTGCTCGGCTACCTGGCCGTCGACTTCTCGTTCACGGACCGGCCGACGATCAAGGTCAACCTCCTCGTACTGCTGAAGCGGTCAGAAGCCGGTTGGCGCATCAGCCACTACCAGGTCTCCCGCCTCGGCTAGGGCCTGCTCTTTCGGATCAGCCCGGCGTCGCGGGCCCTGGCACGCCTCAGGCCGTTGCGGCTCGACTCGCCGTCATATGGCCCAACTCTCTTTGCAAACACGGAGGTTGGGTCTGTGCGCGGTCACATTCCAGCTCCGGGTGCGGCGATGCGTCCGCCCGGACCGGCACGACCCCTTTCGTTTCACGGGCTGTGACCCGGCAGCCCTCCGATCCAACACGAAGGCAGAAACACAGCATGCGTAACACCACCCTGGGCACCCACGGGCCGCGGGCCGGCGTCATCGGCCTGGGCGCCATGGGGATGAGCTTCGCCTACGACATGGCCACCCCGCGTGACGAAGCCACCTCCGTCTCCGTGATCCACCAGGCCCTCGACCTGGGCGTGACCTTGATCGACACCGCCGACGTCTACGGCCCCTACACCAACGAGGAACTCGTCGGCCGGGCCCTGGCCGGCCGACGCGACCATGCTGTGATCGCGACCAAGGTCGGCATGGAGGCCATCGATCCGACCGGCGGCCCCGGCGGTTCCCCGCTGGTCAGGCCCAATGGCCGGCCTGAGCATGTCCGTGCCTCCATCGACGCCAGTCTGCGCCGCCTGGGCACCGACCATGTCGACCTCTACCAGCTCCACCGCGTCGACCCCGAGGTCCCCATCGAGGAGACCTGGGGTGCCATGGCCGAGGCCGTCGCAGTCGGCAAGGCCCGCTGCCTGGGCCTGTCCGAGGTCAGCGTCGAGCAGATCCGGCGCGCCCGGACCGTGCACCCGGTCACCACCGTGCAGTCCGAGTTCTCCCTGTGGACCCGCGACGTCCAGGCCGAGGTCCTGCCCTACTGCAAGCAGCACGGCATCGGCCTGCTGCCGTACTCGCCTCTGGGCCGCGGCTTCCTCGCCGGCCGCTTCTCCTCATTCGGCGAGCTGCCGGAAAAGGACCAGCGGCGGCGTCTGCCGCGCTTCCAGCAGGACAACCTGCGGGCCAACCTCGACATCGCGACCAAGGTCCGCGAAGTCGCCGACCGGATCGGCGCCACCCCTGCGCAGGTCGCCCTCGCCTGGCTTGTCGCCCAGGGCCCGCACGTCGTCCCTATCCCCGGCACCAAGACCCCGAAGTACCTCGCCGACAATGCAGGTGCCGCAAACGTCCAGCTGTCCCCGGCCGATCTCGCCGACCTCGACGCCATCCCGGCCCCCGTCGGCGCCCGGTACTGACCGCGTCCGAGGGGCCCGCAGGGTCACGGGCCCGGCGCTCAGCCGTGCCCGCGGCCCCCGGACGGCAGGTCAGGGACGGAGCAGCGTCTTGATGGCGCGGCGCTCGTCCATCGCCTTGTAGCCCTCGGCGACCTCGTCGAGGGGGAGCGTGAGATCGAAGACCTTGCCGGGGTTGATGCTGCCGTCGAAGACCCGCTGGATGAGGTCGGGCAGGTAGGCGCGGACGGGGGCCGGTCCGCCGCGCAGGCCGACGTGGGAGAAGAACAGTTCTTGGCCGTCGATCGCCACGCCGTGGGGCACGCCGACGAAGCCGACGTTGCCACCGGGGCGGGTGGAGCGCAGTGCCTGGGTCATCGACTCCTGGGTGCCGACGCACTCCAGTACCGAGTCGGCGCCGATGCCGCCGGTCAGTTCCCTGACGCGGGCGATGCCTTCTTCTCCGCGTTCGGTGACGATGTCGGTGGCGCCGAACTCCAGGGCCAGCTTCTGGCGGGAGGCGTGGCGGCTCATGGCGATGATGCGCTCGGCGCCGAGTTCCTTGGCGGCGATCACGCCGCACAGGCCGACCGCGCCGTCGCCGACCACGACGGCGGTGGAGCCGGGCTTGACCTCGGCGGCCTTGGCGGCGTACCAGCCGGTGCCCATCACGTCGGACAGGGTCAGCAGGCTGGGGATCAGGGCCTCGGCCGGCTGGTCGGGGGTGGCGACGAGGGTGCCCTGGGCCTGCGGGATGCGGACGTACTCGGCCTGGCAGGTGCTCATGAACTCGCGGTGCACACAGTTCGACTGGTAGCCCGCCAGGCAGTTCGGGCAGGTGTTGTCGGAGGTGGCGAAGGAGCCGATGACGAACTGGCCCGGCTTCACCGAGATGACCTCGCTGCCGACCTCCTCGACGATGCCGACGTACTCGTGGCCCATGGGGTGGGGTTGGCCGACCGGGTTGATGCCGCGGTAGTCCCACAGGTCGGAGCCGCACACGCAGGTGGCGACGGTGCGGATGACCGCGTCGGTCGGGTTGACGATCCCGGGCTCGGGGACGTTCTCCACCCGGATGTCACCGGGGGCGTGAATGATGGTTGCGCGCATGACGGTTTCTCAGGTCTTTCGAGGCGGTCAGGGACGGGTGCGGGTGCTGACGCGGGGGCCGCTGTACTCGGTGTCGGTGACGTGTTCGAACCAGGCGACCTCGTCGGTCTCCCACAGCGCGAGGTGCACCATGAAGTTGTCGGGTGCGGCGCCGTGCCAGTGCTCCTCGCCCGGAGGGGTCCAGATCACGTCGCCTGGGTGGGCTTCGAGGATCTCGCCGCCGCGGGACTGGATGAGTGCGATGCCCTCGACGATGTAGAGGGTCTGGCCCAGGCCGTGGGAGTGCCAGGCGGTGCGAGCGCCTGGCGTGAACCGGACCATGTTCGCCCGCGCGCGGGAGGGTTCCTCGCCGCGGTGGATGACATCGGCGTAGGCGTCGCCGGTGAACCACTCGGCGGGGAGCTTCATGGTCGGGGGCTGTTTCAGCAGTTCCATGGGGGGTTTCTCTCTCCTGAATACTGCTCTGATCGCTGCTGTGATCGCTGCTCTGATTACTGCTCTGATTACTGCTCTTCGGCGATCGCCTTGAGCTGGTTGACCGCGGTCATGGCGTTGGGCCAGCCGGCGTAGAAGGCCAGGTGGGTGATGGCCTCCACCAGCTCTTCCTGCGTCAGCCCGTTCTCGAGCGCCTTGCGCAGGTGGAAGCCGAGCTGCTCGGTGCGGTACAGAGCGGCCAGGGTGGTGACGGTGACCAGGCTGCGGTCGCGCGGGGACAGGCCCGGGCGTTCCCAGACGTCGCCGAACAGGACCTTGTCGGTCAGGTCGACGAGCTTGGGCGCGAACCGGGCGAGTTCCTGCGGGGCGACGGCCTTTGCTTCGGCCTCTTCGGCCTCTTCGGCCTCTTCGGCTTCTTCGGCTTCTTCGGCCATGGGGTGATGCTCCTTGCGGGATGGGGGTGCGGTGGTAGTCGTGGCGTCCGGCCCCGCTTCCCTCACGTCTTTTCCTGCCTCGTGCGTGTGACACACGGAATATCGGTGAATTTCGGTGACAGCCGGAAACAAGCCGAGCCGTACGGGCGGGCGCCCATTCCTGGCGGTTAAATCTTTCCGCGTGCCGGGTGCTGTTCACCGGCCTCGTCACCGACCTTGTCACGGTTGCGCGGGCCCGCAAAGGGGAGAGTTCGATCCTGGGAGGGATTCATCCAGGGAGAAAACTCTCCCCCCATCACGACCGGCGATCGGTGTCAGACTGGCGGGCATGACCAGCAACGTCCATCTCAACGAGCTGGGAGAATTCCTCAAGGCACGGCGGGCCGAGCTGACCCCCCGCACGGCAGGCCTGCCCGAGACGGACGGGCCGCGGCGCGTGACCGGACTCCGCCGCGAGGAGGTCGCCTTCCTCGCGGCCATCAGCACCGACTACTACACGCGTCTGGAGCAGGGCCGTATCCAGCCGTCGGCGCAGGTGCTGGCCGCCCTCGTCCGCGTCCTCCAGCTGGGGGACGACCAGCGGGAGTACCTGTTCCGGCTGGCCGGGAGGGAAACCGCCCGGCCGCGTCGACGGGCCGTACAGAAGGTCGACCCGCAGTTGCGCCGACTGCTCGACGACCTCACCGCGACCCCTGGCATGGTGCTCGGGCGCCGTATGGACATTCTCGCCTGGAACCCGCCGCCGCTTTGTTCACCGATTTCGCGAGGGTTCCGGAGAAACAGCCGTACTACCTCCGTATTCTTTTCACCGATCCCTCGATGAAGTCGCTGTACGCCGACTGGGAGACCGTCGCCCGCACCTGCGTCGCCCACCTGCGTATGCAGGCCGCGAAGTACGTCTTCAACCATCCGGTGGCGGGAGAACTCGTCCTGGACTGGGACACCCTCACCTGCGGCACCGACCCCGACCAGGAACTGTGCATCTGGACTGCCGAGCCCGGCAGCCCCACCGACGAGGGCCTGCGTTTCCTGTCCTCCTGGACCGCCGCCCAGCATGGGGACTCCGTGCCCGGCTCTGCGAAAATGGCTGTCATGACGCGGAGCGCAGCTCATGAGCTAGGTGAGTTCCTCAAGGCCCGGCGCGCGGAGCTGAGCCCCGGGGCGGCGGGACTGCCCGACTCCGGTGCCACCCGCCGCGTTCCCGGCCTGCGCCGGGAGGAAGTGGCCCGGCTCGCTGCGATCAGCACCGACTACTACACCCGCCTCGAACAGGGGCGTATGCAGGCGTCCGAGCCGGTGCTCGACGCCCTCGCTCGCGTCCTGAAGCTCAATGAGGACCAGCGTGAGTACGTGTTCCAGCTCGCCGGGAAGGAAGCCGGCCGCTCGCGCGGCAACGAGGTGCAGAAGGTCAACCCGCAGCTCCAGCGACTGCTCGACGACCTCGTCTCGATCCCTGCCATGGTCCTCGGGCGTCAGATGGACGTACTGGCGTGGAATCCGCTGGCCGCCGCCCTGGTCGGCGACTTCGCGCAGATTCCGGCCAGGGACCGCAACTACGCGAAGATGGTCTTCAGCGACCGTATGAGGGGCCTGTACGCGGAGTGGGAGGCCACGGCTCGAATGACCGTCGCCCAGCTGCGAATGGAGGCCGCCCGCAACGCCGGATCTCCGGGGCTCACCGCCCTCGTCGCCGAACTGTCCGAGAGCGACCCTGACTTCCGGCGGTGGTGGGCCGAACACCACGTCTCCGCCCGCAGGGTCGGCGCCAAGACCCTCAACCACCCGGTCGCCGGTGAACTCACCCTGGAGTGGGACACCCTGACCTGCACATCCGACCCCGAGCAGCAGCTGGTCATCTGGACCGCGGAGCCCGGTACGCCCACCCATGACGGCCTGCGCATCCTCGCCTCCTGGGCCGCGGGCGAACACGGGAACCAGCCCATGCCCGGCGCCGCCTGCTGATCTCCCGCTCGACGCGACGGCGGTACGACGAGCGGGCCTCGCCATGCCGGCGGCGAACGCCGTGATCAGCAGACCGGGGCGCAGCAGACGTCGGCTCCGAATGCGTCACGGGTGCGCCGCGGGGGACGCCACATGGCGCCCGCCGCAGCGCACCGTGCCGGGTCAGCCGTCGATGCGGTGCGTGGTCCAGAACGACGTCAGGTCCGTGGTCGTGGCGGCCTGGGCGGCTGCCTTGAACTCGGCCGTGGTCGAGACGCCGTACCAGTGCGAAGTGGCGTAGTCCTTCAGGAGTTTGGCCATGGCCGTGTCGCCGAGGACGCGCCGCAGGTCGTGCAGGGCGCACTTGCCGTAGCCGTAGACGACGGTGGAGTACCGGGAGGAGTGGGCGTCCCAGTAGGCCATCGAGTTGGTGATCTTCTCCGCCGCCGAGGCCCAGGAGACGCTGTTCCAGCAGTTGGTGCCGGTCTTGTTCAGCGCCAGGTCGGTGGCATAGTCGGTGAACGCCTCATCGAGCCAGGGGCTGTTGTACTCGTCGTCGCCGACGATCCCGTACCACCACTGGTGACCGATCTCGTGGGTGAGTGCCGTGGTGCTGACCAGGTCGAGGACGAACCCCGGGTACTCCATGCCGCCGAACCAGAAGTTGTTGTCGATCACCGCGTCGAGCTCGCCGTACGGGTAGGCGCCGAACCGCGACGCGTGGGTGTCCACGGCGGTCTTGGCGGTGGTGAGCATGGACTGGGCGTCGGCCGAGCTGATGCCCGAGACGGAGTAGATGTTCACCGCGGTGCCGGCGGTCGAGGTGCCGGAGATCTTGCTGAAGGGGCCGGCGGCCCAGGCGAAGTCACGGGCCTTGGTGGCGGTGGCGGTGGTGATGGTGCGTCCGCTGGAGCCGGGGGTGTCGGTCGAGGTGCCGGTGGCCGGCACCAGCAGGGTGCTGGGGTGGTCGAGGGTCACCTTGAAGTCGGCGGTCAGTGAGTAGAACGACTCGCCGTTGTTGGTGTACGGGTCCAGGTGCCAGCCGGCCGCGTCCTTGACCGCGAGAACGGGCAGAGCGTTGCCGATGAAGCTGAAGGCCCCGTCGTGGCCGAACCGGTCGGCGCCGCTGGGGACGGTGATGCCCAGGTCGAAGCCGATCGTGGCGGTTTGCCCTTGTGCCAGTGGCGTCGGCAGGTCGATCTTGAGGGCCGTGCAGTCGACCGAGAGGGCGCCCGCGGTGCCACCAGTGACGTTGCTGACCGCGATCGGCATGGCGGAGCAGGTGCCGTGGTAGTTGTCCCACAGCCTCAGGTACACCTCGCTGAGCGCGGTGGAGGAGGCGTTGGTGAAGGTCGCGCTCTCGTGTCCGGTCCAGATGGTGCCGCTGGTGTTGCTGCTCAGGCTGACCGTGTACGAGGGTGCGGCCGGGGTGCGCGTGGAGTCCGCGGGCGGGGTCGTGCCGCCGGAGGTGTTGAGGGCGACGTCGTCGACGACGAAGCTCGTCTGGAGGCTGGAGTCCTCGGTGCCCGTGAAGGCGACGGTCACGGTCTGGCCCGCGAACGCCGAGACGTCGAAGGACCTCTGCACGTACCCGGTGTTCTCGTCGAGGTTCGAGTACGTCGCCAGCGTCGTGCTGCCGATCTTCGCCGTCAGCTTGTCGTACGCGGTGGACGACGTCGTCTCGGCGGTGTCGATGTGCAGCCAGAAGGTGAGAGTGGCGTTGCTGCACCCGGCCGGGATCGTGACGCTCTGGGAGAGGGTGTCGGTGTGTGTGCTGCCGACCCCGTCAAGCCAGGCGAAGCTGGTGCCGCCGTGGGCGGTCTGTCCGGAGCGGTTGGTGATCACGTCGGCCGACGACTGGCTCCAGGGTGAAGTACCGCTTTCGAAACCGCCGTTGGAGACCACTTGGGCCGGGGTGCAGGCGGCGGCCAGAGGGGCCGTGGGCGGCGCGGCTGCCGCTGGTTCGACGGGGAGCGAGACAACGGCCAACGCGGCGAGGGCGATTGCGCTCGTGGCGAGGGCCTTGTGGGGGGTTGGTCTCACACGAAACTCCTTTGCGACGGCCGGGGTTCCGGCCTGCTCGGTGGCCACCTGCCGGCATGGGTGCGCCGGAGGCCGGCCGCGGGCTGCGCGTATCGGTTGCGTGATCGCTGGGGTGAGATCTGCGTCGCGTCCCCCTGGGGCAGGGCAACGACTGCCGAAAGCCTGACAGAGTTGACGAGAACATGCCATAAGCCAGGCAAAAGTGGTCCCGGTCGTGGGACCAAGCTCACGTTCGTGGGGCCGAGTGCCGCCACCAGGTGATCAAGGCGGTCACTGGAAGGGCGTGGGTGAGCGACGGACGGAGGACCGCCGCCGCTCCGTACCGATCAACTCCTGGCGGTGCGCACCAGCACGCTCACTCAACGTAAAAAATTGATGACGCAGTGCTGAACCTGATGGCTGACGGTCAGTAGTTCAGCCGCGGATACCAGTCGTCGCGGCCGCCCGGCGTCAGGTCGAGGAAGTGCCAGACGGGGGTGAGGAGGTCGATGCCGCGCTCGGCGATGTCCTCGGCCATGCGCGGGTGGGTGGAGTAGAAGTGGCGGACCGTGCCGTCGTCGTCCCGGGTGAAGACGGAGATGGTGGAGTCCTGCTCGCCGTTCTCGTCCTCGCTGCCGAGGTCGTACTTGAAGGTGCTGTCGCCGCAGCTCAGCAGGCGTAGCCGGGACCAGCCGCGGTTGCGGGCGTGCTGCCGCAGAGTGGGCAGGTCGGCGGCCGCGGCGATGGCGAAGTCGGCGTTCTGGGTGAGGTGGTGGGCGGCGCCGTTGAAGCCGTCGATCCACAGGGTGCACATCGGGCACGGCTCGGTCTGCAGCTTGCCGTACATGAAGTGGTAGACGATCAGCGGCCGGCCGGGGGCGGTGAACAGCCCGCTCAGGGTGACCTCGCGGACGGGGGTGTCGCCCGCGTCGAGGTCGGCGGGGCCCTCGATGAAGACGTAGTCATCGACCGGCGGTCCCTGGGGAAGCGCCCGCCGCCGAGCCGCGACCTCCTCGCGGTGGCGCATCAGGTCGATTTCGGCGATGCGGAGTTCTTCGCGGGCGGCGAGGTAGTCCGCCGACTCGCCTGGCAGTCGGGTGTGCCGCAACATCGCGTCCTCCTGGGTGGGAAGCCCCCGAGGTCATTCGAGTCTATGGCGGGTCCGAGGGCCGAAGGCAGTTGAGCAGGAAGCTTGAAATTTCAAAAGGATCGGGCGACACTGCTGCTGTTTGATTCTTCAAACATACCCCTTCCTGGGTCCTTCCCGCAGTGCCGTCCCCTGGAGTTGCTGTGTCCGTTTCCTCTGAGGCAGTCGCCGTCCGTCGTGGTCCGCTCGTCGTCGCGGGAGGTGTACTCGCCGCGATCGTGGTGGCGTCCGTGGCGAACACGGTGATCGCCCTCCTCGCCCTCGCCGCCGGTGCACCCGACGACTTCCGGCCGCTGAAGGCGTCCTCGTACATCTTCCTGACGGCGGTCGGGGTCGTGCTGGGCGCGCTCGGCTGGGCCGTCGTGCGCAAGGTGTCGAAGGATCCCGGGGCGCTGGTGCGATGGCTGGTGCCGACCGTCGTCGTGGTGTCCTTCGTGCCGGACTTCCTGCTCTTCGGCCAGGGCGGAGCGACCGGCGTCGTGGCGCTGCTCGTGATGCACATCGCGGTCGCGGCGATCGCGGTGTTCGCCTACCGCAAGGTCATGCCCCTGTAGCCGGGTGGTGGAGAACGCCGGGCGGGCGGGGACTCCGGTCCACGCCCGCCCACAGGCACATCAACTACGGCTTACCGCTTACCGCTTACCGCTTACGGCTTGCGGATCAGAGGTGCGTCCGTGCGATCGGCGATGTCTTCTGCCGTCACACCCGGCGCGCACTCCAGGAGCACGAGTCCCCCGGGCGTGACGTCGAGGACGCCGAGGTCGGTGATGATGCGGTGGACGCAGCGTTCGCCGGTGAGCGGGAGGGTGCACTCCCGGACGATCTTCGGGCTGCCGTCCCGGGCGGTGTGTTCCATCAGGACGATGACCCGGCGGGCGCCGTGGACGAGGTCCATCGCACCGCCCATGCCCTTGACCATCTTGCCGGGGATCATCCAGTTGGCCAGGTCGCCGGCGGCGGAGACCTGCATGGCACCCAGCACCGCGGTGTCGATATGACCGCCCCGGATCATGCCGAAGGACAGGGCGGAGTCGAAGAAGGAGGCGCCGGGCAGGACGGTGACGGTCTCCTTGCCCGCGTTGATGAGATCCGGGTCGACCTCGTGCTCGTACGGGTACGGGCCGGTGCCCAGGATGCCGTTCTCGGAGTGCAGGACCACCTGGACGTCCGGCGGGAGATGGCCGGGGATGAGGGTGGGCAGGCCGATGCCGAGGTTGACATAGGAGCCGTCGGTGAGCTCGGCGGCGGCGCGGGCGGCCATCTGGTCACGGGTCCACCCCGGTTGCGTACGGATGGTGGTGCTCATGCGCGTACGGTCCTCTTCTCCATCTGCTTGTCGGCGGCCTGGTCACCGGTCAGCTCCACCACCCGCTGGACGAAGACGCCCGGCAGATGTACCTCGTTGGGGCTCAACTCGCCCGGTTCCACGAGCTGTTCGACCTCGGCCACCGTCACGCGCCCGGCCATCGCGGCCAGCGGATTGAAGTTGGCGGCCGACTTGCGGAAGACCAGGTTTCCGTGGCGGTCGCCGCGCCAGGCCCGTACGAGGGCGAAATCCGTGTTGATGCCATGCTCCAGGACATACGTGCGGCCGTCGAAGTCGCGCGTCTCCTTCGGCGGGGAGGCCACGGCGACCGTGCCTCCCCCAGCCGCGTAGCGCCAGGGCAGTCCGCCGCGGGCGACCTGGGTGCCCACCCCGGCGGGGGTGTAGAAGGCGGGAATGCCCGCTCCGCCGGCGCGCAGCCGTTCGGCCAGCGTGCCCTGCGGTACCAGCTCCACCTCCAGTTCGCCCGACAGATACTGCCGGGCGAACTCCTTGTTCTCGCCCACGTAGCTGCCGGTCACGCGGGCGATCCGGCCGTCGGCCAGCAGGACTCCCAGCCCGCGCCCGTCCACACCGCAGTTGTTCGAGACGACTTCCAGGCCGGTGGCGCCCTGGGCGTGGAGGGCCTGGATGAGCACATCGGGGATGCCGCTGAGGCCGAAGCCGCCGACGGCCAGCGACGCGCCGTCGGGGATGTCGGCGACCGCCTCCGCGGCGCTCGCGCGGACCTTGTCCATGGGGGAGAGGGCCTTTCTGCTTCTGCTGCTTCAGTGACTCCGGTGGCGCAGGGCGTCCGAGATCGGCTTGGCGCCGCCGTGAGCGGTGAGGCCGCCGTCGACCGGGATCTCTGCGCCTGTGACGAAGGCGGAGTCGTCGGAAAGGAGGAAGACGACGATCGGGGTGATGTCGTCGACGGTCCCGGTGCGGCCGAGCGGTGTCTCGCGGAGATTCGCCTCCCGGAACGCCGGCGCGGCGGAGGCGGTCATGTCGGTCTCGATGAAACCGGGATGGATGGTGTTCACTCGGATGCCGCGAGGCCCCAGTTCCATGGCGGCGGTTCTCGACAGTCCGCGCAGCGCCCATTTGCTGGCGGTGTACGCGACCGGGTAATGGGCGGTCAGCGCCGCCGACGAACCGACGTTCACGATCGACGCCCCCGGGCGCATCAGCGGCACCAGATGCTGGATGCCGAGGAGCGGCCCGGTCACGTTGACCGCATGGATGCGGGCCATGTCCTCGGGGCGTACGTCGTCGATGCGGGCCCGCCAGGTGACGCCCGCGTTGTTGACCAGGCCGTGCACCTGCCCGTATGCGTCGCGCAGCTGGGCGGCGAGCTCTGCCCAGTCGTTCTCGCTGGTGACATCGAGGCGGCGGCAACCGGGTGCCTCCACGATGTCGGTGGCGATCACCCGCGCGCCCTCGCGGGTCAGCGCCTCGGCCTCAGCGGCGCCCTGGCCGCCTGCCGCGCCCGTGACCACGACGACCTTGCCGAGCAGTCGCTTGGGCCCCGGTTCGCCGCTCACGGCCGCTCCCGGGTACGGCGCCGGGCGGCCGGGACCGGCACCGGTTCCGGGCCGTTCACCACGGTGTTGGAGACGCTGCCGATGCCCTCGACGGTGAGCGTGACCGTGTCACCGGGCTTCAGCGGCGGCGGGTCCTGCCTGCCTCTTACGCCCCACAGCTCCGCGAGGCAGCCGCCGTTGCCGCAGGTGCCCGAACCGAGGACGTCACCCGGACGCACCCAGGTGCCGCGCGAGGCGTAGGCGACCATCTCCTCGAAGGTCCAGCTCATATTGGACAGCAGGTCCTTGCCGACCACCTCCCCGTTGATTTCGGCGGTGAGCGCCAGACGCAGAAAGCCATCGGGGTCGCGGTACGGCTCCAACTCGTCGGCGGTGACCAGATACGGGCCCAGCGTGGTGGCGGTGTCCTTGCCCTTGCAGGGCCCCAGGCCCACCCTCATCTCGGCGGACTGCAGGTCGCGGGCGGACCAGTCATTGAAGACGGTGTAGCCGACGATATGGTCCCGGGCCTGCTCGGGGGTGAGGTCGCGGCCCTCCTTCCCGATCACGGCGGCGACCTCCAGCTCGAAGTCGAGCACGCTCGACCCGGGCGGCACGGGGATGTCGTCGTGCGGGCCGTACACGGCGTAGGGGTTGGTGAAGTAGAACGTGGGGGCCGCGTACCACCGTTCAGGCACCCCTGCGGAGCCGTCCACGGACCGCCGTACGCCCTCGACGTGTTCCTCGAAGGTGACGAAGTCCCGCACGGTGGGCGGCTGGAGCGGGGGCAGCAACCGCACCTCGGAGACATGGAGGCCGGGCGGGACGTCGAGCATCGCGGAGGGCGCGTCCAGCAGATCGGGGAGGCCGCCGCCCTCGGCAAGAAGCCCGGTCAGCGAGCTGACACCGGGCAGGGCGCGGAGAGTGCCGTCCTCTTCGACGACGGCCACATGGCGTCGGTTGCGGTACTCGTACGTGGCGAAACGCATGGGAGGGGTCCTGTCGGCGGGAGGGCGGGCGGAGCAGGCCCGGGGGCGCGGCGGGCAGTCAGGGCAAGACAGGAATCGCCGCGCCCCCGGAGCGGAGCGGGGATCAGACCGGCGGGGCCACGAAGCAGCCGCGGTCGACGTCGTTGAAGGACTCCTTGGCGACCAGTTCGTTCATCGGGTTGGCGGTGCCCCACTGGTCGGTGACCTCGGGCCGGGAGAAGTCGTAGACGTGCGGGTGCCAGGTGTCCTCGTCCAGCAGCTCCAGCTCGGTGGTGTACTCGACGGTGTTGCCGTGCGGGTCGAGGAAGTACGTGAACGTGTTGTCGCCCGCCATGTGCCGCCCCGGGCCCCAGACCTTTTTGAAGCCGGCCCGAATCACCCGGCCGGAGCCGCGCATGTACTCGTCGAGGCCGCGCATCTCGAAGGAGACGTGGTGCAGGGAGGTGTGCGGGCCCTTGGCGATGGCCATGGAGTGGTGCTGGTTGCTGATCCGCATGAAGTGCATGACGTCACCGACGTGCGGCGAGCTGAGCGTGTCGGAGTGGCGGAAGCCGAGATGGCGCTCGTACCACTCGCGGGTCTTGTCGAGGTCGGGGGAGTTGAGGACGACGTGCGACAGCTTGACCGGGATCGACTCCTTCTCCTCGATCTTGCGGTGCTGCCGTACCTCGACATCGGCGGAGACCTCGATGGTGCGCCCGTCGATGTCGAAGAACCGGAAGCCGTAACCGCCCCCGGGGGTGTCGACCTTGCCCGGCTGGGAGATCAACTGGACGCCGCCCGCAAGGAGTTGCTCGGCGAGCGTGTCGACGTCCTCACGCGATGCAGCGCCGTAGGAGACCAGGTCGAGGCGCTTCTCCTCGGCCTTGCGCAGCCGGATGACGTACTGCTCGGGGCTGCCCTCGGCGGCCAGGAAGGAGATCCCGGAGTCCTCGGCGACCTTGGTCAGGCCCCAGACACCGGCGTAGAAGTCGAGCTGCTTGTCGTAGTCGGGCACGGCAAGGTCGACGTGCCGCAGATGGGTGAGCAGACGGTTGCTCATGGGGGGCCTCCTCAGACGAGGTTGAGCAGGGCAGCGGCATTTGCGCCGCGGACGGCGTGGAAGTCGGTGTCGGGCAGACCCGCGGCGCGCAGTGCGCCCAGCGGGTCGTCGGTGCCCATGTCGAAGGGGAAGTCGGAGCCGAGCAGGACCCGGTCCGGGCCGGCGGCCCGGAGCAGTTCCCTCAGCACATGGGGGTCGTGAACGAGGGAGTCGAAGTACAGCTGCTTCAGATAGCGGCTCGGCTCCTGAGAGCAGCTGTGGGCGTCGGGGCGGGCCCGCCAGGCGTGGTCGGAGCGGCCGATGTGGGTGGGCAGATAGCCGCCGCCGTGTGCCGCGAGCAGCTTCAGGCCCGGATGGCGGTCCAGCACGCCGGAGAAGATCAGGTGCGAGAGCGCCACGGCGTTCTCGGTGGGCTGGCCGACGGTGTTGGACAGGTACCACTGGTCGAGGCGCTCGTCGAGCGTGCAGCCGAAGGGGTGCAGGAAGAGGAGCGCGCCAGTCTGCTCGGCGCGGGACCAGAAGGGTTCGTACGCCGCATCGGACAGCTCACGGCCCGGTGCGTGGCTGGAGAACTCGACGCCCAACAGTCCCTGGTCCAGGGCGTGTTCGAGGGCTCGTACGGCCTGGCCGGGATGCTGGAGGGGCACCAGTCCGAGCCCTCGCAACCGCCCCGGCGCGGCCGAACAGTGGGCTGCCGTCGCCTCGTTGGCGAGCCGGTACACCTTCTCGGCCGTCTCCTCGTCCGCCCAGTAGTGGTAGTGCGAGGGGGAGGGGCTGACCAGCTGGACGTCCACGCCCTGCGCGTCCATCGCGGCCAGTCGTACGGCGATGTCGGTCATTCTCGGGACGCGTTCGCGGACCATCGGGCCGCTGACGGCGAGCGCGGCGGGGCCGTTGCGGCGGGCGTCGAGCGCCCTCGCCTCCGCCAGCCCCGGCAGGTCCGCCACCAGGGCGTCGACCTCCGGCAGCAGGACGTGGGCGTGGACGTCGATCGTGGGAGCCGTCACGGCAGCTCCTTCAGCGCGTTCATGGTGCGTCCGATCAGCCCGGGTACGTCCGCGTCGCGCACCCCGTCGAGCAGCCACTGGCCGAGCTGGACGGAGGCGTCGACGACCATGCGGACGCGCGGCAGCCGCCGCCCGTGGTAGTCGGTGAGGAGTCGGTCGTCCCAGTCGTCGCGGCTGGTCAGCAGTTCGGCGAGGACCTGGACGTCCTCCAGGGACATCGCGGCGCCCTGGGCGAGGGTGGGCGGGCAGGCGTGGGCGGCGTCGCCGACGAGCACGACCCGGCCGCGGTGCCACGGTCCCTCCACCAGGTGCCGGTCGAACCAGGTGTAGTTGACGGCCTTCGGGTCGGTGAACGCGGTGCGGATCTCCTCCCACGGACCGCCGTAGCCCTCGGCCAGGGCCCGCATCTCGTCGGCGTACGTGTCCGGGTCCAGCGCGGCCCGGTCGCGGGCCCGTTCGACGAGGTAGGCGTAGACCGTGTCCTCGCCGGTCGGGCAGTACCCCGCGATGAAACAGCGGCCGCCGTAGATCATCTCGGTACGGCGGACACCAGCAGGACGGGGGCCGGGGGCCCGCCAGATGCCCATGCCGGTGGGCTTGGGCTTGTCGGTGATGCCGATCATTTCGCGGGTGGCGGAGCCCAGGCCGTCAGCGCCGACCACCAGGTCGTAGCGGCGGCCGGTGCCGTCGGAGAACGTCACGTCCACGCCCTCGCCGTCCTGCTGGAAGGCGGTTGCGGTGGTGCCGAGGCGGACGTCGGCGCCCGAGGCGAGGACCTGATCGATGAGGAGTTGCTGAAGCACGGGCCGCTGCATGCCGATGTGGGCGGGCAGGTCGGCGCCGCCGGTGCGGAGTTCGTCGTGCGCGTGCAGCACGGTGCCGTCGGGGGCGAGGATGGCGACGCCGTCGGCGGCGTATCCGTGTTGCTCGATGCCCGGCAGAACCCCCACCTCGCGCAGTACGCGCAGGGCGTTGCCCTGCAGGGTGATGCCGGAGCCGGCGGCGGCCTTCCAGTCGGGGCTCGCCTCGACGAGGTCGACGGCGATGCCTGCCCGGCGCAGCAGGACGGTCAGGGCGTTTCCGGAGGTGCCTCCTCCGACGACGAGGACGGTGGGGGTGCCCCCGGCCGAAGGCTGGGGGAGGGAGAGGCTGTCTGCCATGTCGGGGATACCTCCCGGGGTTGGGCCGCGCGGCTTCGGGCGGCGGGGTGCTGGGCGCTCCGCTGTGAGTGCGGTACGGAATCTGCGGGCCATCTGTGGCTGGTCGCGCGGTTCCCCGCGCCCCTTTGGGGCGCGACTGTGCGGGCTACTTGACGGCGATGGGGTTGACCGGTGAGCCGACGGCTCCGGTGATGGGCAGCGGCGCGGCGGTGAGCCAGAACTCGTACACACCGTCGGCGGCGCAGTCCGCGGCGAGAGCGTCCAGGTCCCACATCTCGCCGATGAGCAGGCCCATGTTGGGGATGACGACCTGGTGCAGCGGCTGGAAGGCGTTCTCGAACTCGTTGGGCCGCACCTCGAAGCCCCAGGTGTCGGTGGCGATCGCGGCGATCTCGGTGCGGTGCAGCCAGCCGGCGGTGGTGAAGGACAGCCCCGGCGCGGGCCCGCCCGCGTAGTCGCCCCAGCCGTCGCGTCGGGCCCGCGCGAGCTGCCCGGTCCGTACGGCGAGGATGTCGCCGCGGCCGACGGACACGCCGTGCGCCTCGGCGGTCGCGGTCAGGTGCTCCTCGGTGACGGCGAAGGCATCGGGGAGCTCGCCGTCCTGGCCGATGACCCGGCCGACGTCGAGGAGTACGCCGCGTCCTGCGACGTACGGCGCCATGTGCTCGATGCCCGTGACGAGGTCGCCGTCGGAGGTGACGACCTTCTCGGCCGCCCGGCCGTTCCACGCGTTGCCGTGGTCGAAGATGTGCCCGAGCCCGTCCCATTGGGTGGAGCACTGCAGCGGCATCGCGATGACGTCGTCGGCGCCACCGATGCCGTGCGGAAAGCCCTGGTTGCCGAGGGCCGCGTCGGTGCCGGTGTCCAGCATCGTGTGTACGGGGTTGGTGCGCCGCCGCCAGCCCTTCTGCGGGCCGTTCATGTCGAAGGACTGCGACAGCGAGAAACTCACCCCCCGCCGGACGAGTGCGGCTCCCTCGCGTCGCTTGGCCTCGTCGAGGAAGTTCAGCGTGCCGAGCACGTCGTCCTCGCCCCAACGCCCCCAGTTGGAGTACGACTTGGCGGCCTCGGCGATCGCACCCTCGGGGTCGTGACGGTTCACGACGCCTCCTTGACGCAGCGGGTGCGCTGCGCGCCGAGGCCGGTGATGGAGCCGTCCATGACGTCGCCGTCGCGCAGCAGCCGGCCCCAGTGGATGCCGTTGCCCGCCGGGCTGCCGGTCAGCACCAGGTCGCCGGGCAGGAGCCGGGAGGTCCGGGAGATGTACGACACCAGCCGCGCCACGCCGAAGAGCATGTCCTTGGTGGACTCGTCCTGCATGGTCTCGCCGTTGAGCCTCAGCGTGACGCGCAGGTCGCCCGGGTCGGCGATCGACTCGGCCGGCACGAGCCACGGGCCGAGCGGGGTGAAACCGGGTGCGTTCTTGCAGCGAAGCCAGTCGGTGCCGATGGCCGGCATGTCCCGGCGGAAGACGGTGGCACGGTCGGTGAGGTCGTTGGCGATCGTGTAGCCGGCGACGTACTCCAGGGCCTCCTCGACCGGCACCCGGTGGGCGGGCTTGCCGATCACGGCCGCCAACTCCAGCTCCCAGTCCGGCTTTTCGGCCCACGAGGGGAGGACCACATCGTCGTAGGGACCCGTGATCGCGCTCGGCAGGCCGACGAAGACGTACGGCAGGTCCTCGGCCGCCCGCCGGTCCATGACCGCGGCGATCTCCGCGCGCGCCTCTTCGACCGTGCGCGGGTCGTCGGGGGAGCGGTGGGCGACCTCCAGGTCGATCACGTGCTGCCGGTAGTTGGCGCCGGACTGGAAGACTTGCCGAGGTTCGACCGGCGCGTGCACCGCGAGGTCCTCCAGCGGCTGCCAGTCCAGGGCGTCGTCGTCCGCCAGGGCGCGCAGGACGGGGAGGGCCTCCTCCCACCGTTCGAGTACGGCACGCACACCGGACGGCGCCCATTCCAGAGCCCGGCTGAGATCCAGCACCCGGTTCCGGGCCACCAGGCCGGGGAACGGTTCCCCGTCCTGGGCGGAGAACGTGCCGAGCGCGAACGGGCCGGCAGGTTGCGCGAGCGTTGCCATGAGATTTCCTCCTGCTGGGTTGCGGTCTACTCTGACCCCGATCGGCAGATCACGGAAATCAATCCTGTGGATGCGCCCAATCCATGGCATGGATGGCATTCGACTCGCTAGGCGGTGCCCGGTGAACCTCTCCCGACTCGACCTGAACCTGGTCCTCGCCCTGCGCGCGCTGCTGGAGGAGCGCAACGTCACCAGGGCCGGCGAGCGCATCGGACTGAGTCAGCCCGCGATGAGCGCGGCGCTGTCCCGGCTGCGCCGCCATTTCGACGACGAATTGCTCGCCCGGACCGGCAACTCCTACGAGCTGACCCCGCTCGGCGTCGCCCTGCGCGACCGCAGCGCCACAGCCTGCGACCTGCTGGAACGCGTCTTCTCCAGCCAGGCCGAATTCGACCCCGCCGCCGAGACACGCGAGTTCACCCTGCTCGCCTCCGACTACGGCGCGGCCGTCTTCGGTGCCGCGCTCGCCCGCACCCTGCACCAGGAGGCGCCTGGCATCCGCCTCACCTTCCGGCATCCGGCACCCTCCGTCGGGGAGAACCCCGCCACCGTGCTGAGCACCGTCGACGGACTGCTGATGCCGCACGGCGTCATCGACGGCTTCCCCGTCGTCGACCTCCACCAGGACCGCTGGCTGTGCCTGGTCGCCGACGACAACCCCGAGGTCGGTGACGCACTCGCTCTCGACCAGCTGGCCCGCCTGCCCTGGGCCGTCTACCAGCGCCCTTACGACGCGCCGGCCGCCCGCCAGCTCAGCATGATCGGCATCAGCCCGCGGGTGGAAGTCTCCGTGCAGACCTTCCAGTTGCTGCCCCATATGGTCGAGGGCACCCGCCGGGTCGCGATGATCCAGGAGCGCCTGGCGCGCAAAGCGGTCCGCGCCGCCGCCGTGCGCGTCCTGCCCTGCCCCTTCGAGGCCGTGCCCGTGCAGGAGGCGATGTGGTGGCATCCGGTGCACGCCCAGGACGCGGCCCACATCTGGCTGCGTGAGAAGGCCGCGGAGGTGGGCGCGACGCTGTCCGGCGGAAGCGGCCCGGAAGCCGCCTCCGCCGGACGGGG
>NZ_JBEOZU010000054.1:0-62751 GCF_040298185.1 Streptomyces sp. NPDC001634
CGGTCGGCCGGGCGGGGCGCGCGCAGGCGCCCGCGGCGACGCCGCCGGCGGCGGCGAACCTGCCGCAGCGCGCGGCCGAGTTGATCGCCGGCCAGTTCGACGCGGTCACCGCGGCGGCCGAGGGATGCGATGCGTTGGTGGCGACCGGCATGATGCCGGCCGCAGCCGGCGCCCTGTCGGTGGCCGAGAAACTGGGCATCAGCTCCGTGTCCGTGACCTTCCAGCAGCTCACTCTGCCGTCACCACACCGCCCACCACTGGCGTATCCGGGCCGGCCGTTCCCGCCGGAGGTGACCGACAACCGGGTGCTGTGGGACCTGGACGCCCAGAGCATCAACGCGCTGTTCGGTGCGGCGCTCAACACGAACCGGGCCTCGGTCGGCCTGCCCCCGGTGAACAACGTCCGCGACTACGTCATCGGCGACCGTCCATGGCTCGCGACGGACCCGATCCTGGACCCCTGGCAGGAGACGCCGGACCTCGACGTCGTCCAGACCGGCGCGTGGGTCCTGCCCGACGTTCACCCACTCCCGGCCGAGTTGGAGGCGTTCCTGGACGCAGGCGCACCACCTGTGTACGTGGGCTTCGGCAGCATGCCCATGCGCACATCGACGGACGTCGCCCAGGTGGCCATCGAGGCGGTACGCGCGCAGGGTTGCCGCGCGGTCGTGGCCCGCGGCTGGGCCGGCCTGGCCCCGATCGACGACCGGGACGACTGTTTCGTCGTCGGCGAGGTCAACCAGCAGGCACTGTTCGGCAGGGTGGCCGCCGTTGTGCACCACGGCGGCGCGGGCACCACGACGACGGCCACCCGGGCCGGTGCGCCACAAGTGGTGGTACCCCAGTCGGCAGACCAGCCGTACTGGGCCTGCCGGGTGGCCGAGTTGGGCATCGGCGCGGCACACGACTGTCCGACTCCGACCTTCGAGTCCCTATCGGCCGCGCTCAAAACGGCCCTGACCCCCGAGACCCGTGCACGAGCGACGGCCGTGGCCCGCACGATCCGCACCGACGGGGCGACGGTGGCCGCGAAGCTGCTGCTCGACGAGATCAGCCGGGAAAAGCCGCCACTGCCGGCGTGAACCACGCGGCCACCAGGTTCGTCACGCCGGTCCCAGACGCCTTGCCGCGCGCAATGGTCGCAAGCGACCTCACCATTCGGAGCCAATGAAGTGAACCCCCTGACCACCAGCGCCTTCGACCTTCCCGACCGCCTCTCCCCCAAGGCCGACCCGACACTGATCGCAGGCGACGAGCGGCACTTCGCGGCCATTGCGGAGTGCCTCGAGCAGTCGATCGCCGATCTGTCCGACCGCCTCGACGCCGAGCTCAGGGCACCGGGCGGCACGGGCCGGGCCGCGATGGACCGGGACATCGAGGTCCACCGGCTGACCGGACGGCTGCGCACCCTGCGCCGCTTCGGCCTGGACCTGTGCCTGGGCCATATCGTCGGCGCGGACGACCCCGAGCCCGTGTACATCGGCCGGCTCGGTCTCACCGACGGCGAGGGCCGCCGACTGCTGCTCGACTGGCGGTCACCCGCGGCCGAGCCGTTCTTCGCGGCGACCCACGCCGACCCTATGGGACTGCGGAGCCGCCGCAGGTATCGCTGGACGGGCGGCCGGATCAGCGACTACTGGGACGAGGTGTTCACCGCCGACGGGCTCGAAGGGCACGCCGCGCTCGACGACCAGTCCGCCTTCGTCGCCAGCCTGGGCGCCGACCGGTCGGCCCGGATGCGGGACGTGCTCGCCACCATCCAGGCCGACCAGGACGCCATCATCCGCGCGGGATCCCGGGGTGCCCTCGTCGTCGACGGCGGCCCCGGCACGGGCAAGACGGTCGTCGCCCTGCACCGCACCGCCCATCTCCTGTACTCCGACCCCCGCCTCGGTCACCGTCGGGGCGGCGTGCTGTTCGTCGGCCCGCACCGGCCCTACCTGAACTACGTCTCCGACGTGCTGCCCAGCCTCGGTGAGGAGGGCGTGCAGACCTGCGTCCTGCGGGACCTCGTCGACGAGGGGGCCGACGCGACGCCCGAGGCCGACCCGGAGGTGGCCCGCCTGAAGTCGTCCGCGGACATGGTCGGGGCGATCGAGACGGCCGTCAGGTTCTACGAGGAGCCGCCCGACGAGGGCATGACGGTCACGACCGACTGGGCCGACCTCTGGCTGAGCGCCGACGACTGGGCCGACGCGTTCCGGGCACCGGGGCCGAGCACACCGCACAACGAGGCGCGCGACCAGATCTGGGAGGAGCTGGCCACCATCCTGCTGGACAAGTACGACGGCGACGACGTCCCGCCCGAGCGGTTCCGCAGCTCGCTGCAGCAGGACAGGGAACTCGTCGACACCCTCGACCGCGCGTGGCCGCTGCTCGAACCGACCGATCTGGTCGGGGACCTGTGGTCGGTGCCCGCCTATCTGCGGCTGTGCGCCCCGTGGCTCGGCCGCGACGACGTACGGAAGTTGCAGCGCGCGGACGCCCAGGCCTGGACGGTGTCCGATCTGCCGCTCCTGGACGCGGCCCGGCAGCGGCTCGGCGACCCGGAGGCGGCACGGCGCAGGCAGCGGCACGAGGCCGTCCTCGTCGCCCAGCGCGAGCGCATGGCGCAGGTCGTCGACAACCTGGTCGGGGCCGCGGCCGACTCCGGCGCCGACGGCGACGACGGCGAAGGCCTGGTGATGATGCTGCGCGGTGCGGACGCCAAGGTCAGCCTCCTCGACGAGTCCGAACTGCCCACCCTCGCCCCGGACCTGCTGGCCGGCCCGTTCGCGCACATCGTCGTCGACGAGGCCCAGGAACTGACCGACGCGGAATGGCAGATGCTGCTGCTGCGCTGCCCGTCCCGGAGCTTCACCATCGTCGGGGACCGCGCCCAGGCCCGGCACGGGTTCACGGAGACCTGGCGGGAACGGCTCGAGCGGGTCGGGTTCGACCGGATCACCCTGGCCTCGCTGAGCATCAACTACCGCACGCCGGAAGAGATCATGACGGAGGCCGAGCCGGCCATCCGGGCCGTGCTCCCGGACGCCAATGTGCCGACCTCCATCCGCGGCGCCGGCCTTCCCGTGGTCCACGGATCCGTGCACGAACTGGACTCGGTCCTGGACACCTGGCTCGCCGAACACGCCGAGGGAATCGCCTGCGTCATCGGCGATCCCACTTTCCGGCCGACGGCCCGCGTCCGGTCGCTGACCCCGGAACTGTCGAAGGGGCTCGAATTCGACCTGGTCGTGCTCATCGACCCGGAGGAGTTCGGCGAGGGCATCGAAGGAGCGGTCGACCGCTATGTCGCGATGACCCGGGCGACCCGGCAACTCGTCATCCTCACGAGCTCCTGAGACGTCGGCGACATGACACAGCCGGCCCCTCGACGTGACGCCTCCGGCAGGGCACAGTGCTCTTCGTACTCGCCAGTACGTCCCACTCCTCACCATGCCGAGCATCGACAGGGAGCGCCCGTGACCAGCTGGGTCGGCCGGACCGCCGCCGAGATAGCCGCCGCCGTACGCGAGAAGCGGGCCACTCCGCACGAGGTGGTGGCCGAGCATCTCGCGCGGATCGAACAGCTCGACGGCCGTATCGGTGCCTTCCGGCGGGTGCGCGCGGAGGCTGCGCTCGCCGAGGCGGACGCGGTCGCGGACCGCACGGATCTGGCCGAGCTCCCCCTCGCCGGCGTACCCGTGGCGGTCAAGGACAATCTGGCCGTCCGCGGCGAGTCCACGCGCATCGGCACCGCCGCGACCCCGGACACACCCGCCGACGACGACCACGTCACGGTGGCCCGGCTGCGGGCGGCGGGCGCAGTCGTGGTGGGGCTGACGAACGTGCCCGAGCTGTGCGTCTTCGGCACCACAGAGGGTGTGTACGGGATCGCCCGCAATCCGTGGGACACCTCCCGCGCGGCGGGCGGCTCCTCGGGCGGCAGCGCGGCGGCGGTGGCCGCCGGCATGGTACCGATCGCGCTGGGCAACGACGGGATGGGCTCGCTGCGCATCCCGGCCGCCAACTGCGGACTGGTCACCATCAAGCCGGGGTACGGCACCGTCCCGGCGGGCATCTCGAACGGCGACTGGTTCGGCATGTCGGAGAACGGCCCGCTCGCCACGACCGTCGAGGACGCACGGCTGATGTTCGAGGTCCTTGCGGACAAGCGGGAGCCGCGTGTACCGGAGTCCGCCGCCACGTGCAGGATCGCGCTCTCGGTGCGCAGCCCCCTGCTCGGCGTCACCGTGAGCCGCCCGTACGCGAACGCGGCCCGCGAAGCGGCCGCGCTGCTGACGAGGGCGGGGCACGAGGTGCGCCCGGCCGAACCGCCGTACCCCTGGTGGCTGGGCACCACCTCCCTGGCGCACTGGACGGCGGGCACCGCGGTCGACGCCGAGGGCCTGGATCCGCGGCGGCTGGCCCGCCGCACCCGCGTGCACGCGATGGTGGGGCGCCGTTTCGTGAAGAACGTGCGTTCCGGTGACCGCCGCGAGCAACTGCGCCGACACCTGGAGCCGTTCTTCGCCGACCACGACGTGCTGCTCACCCCCGCCCTCGCACGCCGCAGCCCGGTCGCCGGGCCCTGGCACGAGCGCGGCTGGCTGCGGAACGTGCTGGCCAACACCAACTACTCCCCCATGACTCCCCCGTGGAACCTCACGGGCTGGCCCGCGATGTCGGTCCCGTTCGGCGCGCTCCCGAGCGGCGCGCCCTGTGCCGTACAGCTGGTGGGGCGGCCGGGTTCGGAGCTGGAGCTGCTGGAGGTGGCGGGGCAGTTGGAGGCACTGCAGCCCTGGCAGCGTACGGCGCCGCTGGGTTAGTCCAGGAGCCCGACCGGACCTTTGCGCAGCAGGTCCCCCTCCGTGACCAGGACAGCTCCGATGTTCCGGCCGCGGAGGGGGACCTGCTGTCTGTGTGCTGTACCTGCCGTTTCTGCAGGCCGTCGGTGGGAACTCGGGCCGACAGGCGCCGAGAGGCCTGAGTGCTCAGCCGGTACCGACCGACGCGCGTGAGACCAGAGGAGCAGGACGATGCGAGCACTGACCTGGCAGGGCCGGCGGGACGTCCGTGTGGAGACCGTCCCCGACCCCCGTATCGAGAAGCCGGACGACATCATCGTGCGGATCACGTCCACCGGGATCTGCGGTTCGGACCTTCATCTGTACGAGCTCTTCGGCCCCTACCTCGACGCGGGCGACATCCTGGGCCATGAACCCATGGGCGTCGTCGAGGAAGTCGGACCGCAGGTGCACGCGCTCAAGGCGGGCGACCGTGTCGTCATTCCCTTCAACATCTCGTGCCGTGACTGTTTCATGTGCAACCAAGGCCTGCATTCGCAGTGCGAGACGACCCAGGTCAGAGAGCGGGGAACCGGCGGCGCCCTGTTCGGGTACACGAAGCTGTACGGACAGATACCGGGCGGGCAGGCGCAGTTCCTGCGGGTGCCGTTCGGCAACACGCTGCCCATCAAGGTGCCCGAGGGGCCGCCGGACGACCGTTACGTCTATCTGTCCGACGTGCTGCCCACCGCCTGGCAGGCGGTGGAGTACGCGGCGGTCCCCGAGGGCGGCAGTGTGGCCGTCCTGGGTCTCGGCCCCATCGGCGACATGTCGACCCGTATCGCCCGGCATCGTGGCGCCGGCCTGGTCATCGGCGTCGACCTGGTGGACGAGCGTCTGGAGCGCGCCGCGGTGAACGGTGTGACCTGCTTCGACCTCCGCCGGCACGGAAAGGACCTCACCGAGGCCGTTCAGGAGCTCACCGACGGGCGGGGACCGGACGCCGTGATCGACGCCGTAGGCATGGAGGCACACGGAGCGCCGTTCGCCAAGGCGGCGCAGTGGGTCACCGGCCATCTGCCCGACGCCGTGGCGCAGCCCCTGATGGAACACGCCGGAGTGGACCGGCTCGGGGCCCTGCACTCGGCGATCGACCTGGTACGCCGGGGCGGCACTCTCTCCGTCTCCGGGGTGTACGGCGGGGCCGCGAGCCCCATGCCGCTGCTGACGATGTTCGACAAGCAGATCCAACTGCGCATGGGGCAGGCGAACGTGTGGCGCTGGGTGGAGGACATCCTTCCGCTGCTCACGGACGAGGATCCGCTCGGTGTCGACACCTTCAAGACGCATGCCATGCCGCTGGAGGACGGCCCCAAGGCGTACGCGATGTTCCAGGCCAAGGAGGACGGGATGGTCAAAGCCCTCCTCAACCCCTGAGCGTGCAACACGCCCGGCCGACCCCTCACCCTGCAACCCCCCGACCGAGTTGGAGCAGCCATGCCCACGCAGCTGTCGGCCGACGACCTCAAGGACATCACCGCCCGGCTTGCCGCCGAGGCGGACGCGTTGCGTGAGGAGCTCTCGGCGGCCGAGTCCAAGATGCCCGCCCTGTACGCGGACAGCGACCTCGACGCGGCCGACGTGGGCGCGAGGGTGACCGCGCTGGCGCTTCTGCGCGCGGACGCCGAGCGCGCCCGGACGCTGCTGGACCGCATCCTGGCCACGCTTCCCCGCGTGGGAGCGCCCGATTTCGGCCGGTGCACGGAATGTGGCGACGTCATCGGCCGGGAGCGTCTGCTGGCCGTGCCCTACACGGAGGTGTGCATCGTCTGCGCCCGGGGCCGGGCAGGGGACGACCCGCGGGCATAAGAATCGAACATAATAATGGTCGAACATATGGACGTGCGACCGGTGAAGAGCAGACGATCCGGCGTCAGAAGGGCCAGATGCCGGGCCAGTCCTCGGGCACGGCTTCTCTGATCAGCATGGGCGCGAGTCTGGCACGCCCATGCCGTCAGCGATCACGACGGGCCTGCGACGTCAATCGACGCTCGGCAGGATGTGGGGCTCGGCAAGGTCGTCCTCATACCCGGCCAGCCGGATGGGGGCGGACCTGGCCCACACATCGAGACTGCCGAGCTTCTGCTCGGTCCGGCGGCCCACACGCTCCGTGCGTTCCTTGGGGCGCTGATCGCGATTTGTCTTCTCCGGTGTCACCGCGCACTCCTTTTGTGTCGGGTAACCCTCGGGACGCGTCGGCCAGCCTGCCGCTGTGCCCGCGACGTCCTCTCGGGTCTGAGTCGAAAACAGGTCGGACGCGGTGGCGCCGGCAACTCGTACGAGAGCAGGCCGTGGTGACCGGCTTGTCCCGGGACGGACCATGGGTGTGGGTGGGACCCCAAGGTTCGGTCCGTCCAGTCCAGATTAACCAAATGAGCGGGCGTCCGCTCGATAGGGCTGAAACAAGCAGGTAACTGTTGTGAGTCATCCGGCATCCATTCGGGTTTATTATCAACCGTTTTATTGCCAATCAGCATGTTTTGGGGCCACCCATTCGGCCCAATCGTCGAACCGCTCACCGGTACCGCGAGTGTGCGGATCGGCGCGTACGGTGCTCAGTTCAAGTCGCGTTGGCCGTGTCGCAAGCTCGCCATGATCTGCTGACGGTCGGCAACGGCTTTTCTCGCGAGAGGACTGACGCATGGAGCTGCGCAGCGTCGAGGAGCTGATGGATCTGCTGAACGCCTGCCGGGGCACATGGGACACCCCGGGCGCCGGTCGGGATCCGGTCGATCTGCACGACCACGCCCTGCAGACCGCCGCCCTGCTGCGCCGAAGTCACCCCGCGGACAAGGAACTCCAGGTGGCCGGCCTGGTGCACGACATCGGTCATCTGCTGCGGCCGGGCGACCACGCCGGGCACGCGGACCGTGCGGCGGACGCGGTACGGCCGTTGCTGGGCGAACGGGTCTCCCGTCTCGTACGCCTGCACGTGTCCGCCAAGCGCTATCTGGCCGCGCTCTCGTCGGGACGCGGCCTGTCCCCACGGAGCGCGCTGACCCTGAACCGGCAGGGCGGGCCGATGACACCTGCCGAGGCCGCGGAATTCGCACGCGACCCGCTGGCCGACGACGCGCTCACCCTGTGGCAGGCCGACGACGCGGCCAAGGTGGCGGCCATGGACGCGGGAGTGCTGGAGGACTGGCGCACGCTGCTGGAACTGGTGGCGGCCCGGCATGCCCGGCTGGGGGCCGCGGACTGAGACCGCACGAGGCCGGTATCCGACGCCCTGTCACGGCAGGGGCGTCAACGGCCGTGCGGGGTGCGACACGCCGTTCCCCGGAATGGTCTGCATGCACCCCTGGGCGGCGTCACACTGTGGGAAGTGTGCCGCCGACACGGAATCGCTCTCGCCAGGGGCCGCGTGATCGGGCACTGGATGACCCGCCATGCGGGATGGTTTCTGGCCGCCTCTCTGACGCTTCATGTGCTGGCCGTCATCGTCTTTCCACCCATGCCGCTGGATCTGCGCGTCTACCGCGAGGCCTCCCCCCTGGTGCTCTCCGGCGGTCTGTACGACTACCAGCTGCACACAAGCCCGCCGATCCCGGTGCTGCCGTTCACCTATCCGCCGTTCGCGGCACTGGTGTTCCTGCCGCTGTCGTGGATTCCCTGGACGGCCGCGATCGCTCTGTGGCAGGCGGCGTCCGTAGGGGCCCTTGCCGTGATGTGCGCCTGCGCCGACCGGCTCCTGTTCACCGGGCGCGACCGCAACGGAAGGTCCCGCGTCATGCTGTGGACGGCCGGCGGGCTGTGGCTCGAACCCGTGCGCCACACTCTGGACCAGGGCCAGGTCAACCTGCTGCTGGGCGCCCTGGTCCTGGGGGCCCTGGCGCTGCTGCGCACGGCTGCGGGCCGGGGAACGGTCCTCGGCCTGGCAGCCGCGGTGAAACTGACTCCGGCCTTCGGCGGACTTTACCTGCTGGCCACCCGGCAATGGCGGGCGGCGGCCTGGGCCCTCGCCGCCGCCGTCGGTGCCACGGCGCTGGCCTGGCAGGTCGCACCGCACGAGTCGGTCCGTTACTGGTTCACCCTGGTGACGGACACGCAGCGGATCGGGCCACTGTGGTCCGTACGCAACCAGTCCCTGCGCGGCGCACTCAGCCGGCTCCTCGGCCCTGACGCCGACACCGCCGTGGCCTGGTGGACGGCCCTCGCGCTGGTGACCGTACTCCCCGGCCGCGCCCTGTGGAACGCCGTGCGGCGCCAGGACCTGCTGGGCATCCTGATCACTGCTGAGCTGTACGGGCTGCTCGTGACTCCCATCTCATGGAGCCATCACTGGGTCTGGTGTCTGCCGACCATGATCTGGCTGGCCCATGGGCCTGCCCGGCGGCGGCTGCTCAGCCGGGTCGCGCTGGTGGCATGGGCCATCACCACGGTCGGCCGCGTGGTACCGCTCCTGATCCGAGCGGAGGACGGCCTGCCGCACCCCAGCCCCTACCCGGCGCTGCTGGCCTGGCCCGGCGCCGCCTACGCCGTGTGCGCCGTTCTGTCCTTCCTCGCCATCGGCGCCGGGCCCGAAGCCGCGGATGCGGGACCCGCCCGGCCCACCCGGGTCGACGAAGCGTGGGGTGCCCGGGATCAAGGGCGGTAACGCGAACGCCCCCACGGGCCGACGGATCAACGCGAAGACTCACCTTCCGGTAGGTAGAAGTGCGCGCGCACACGGCGCAGCCACGCCTCGGCGGGCGCCTCGTCGGGCCGTTCCGGCAGGGCGCTGCGCGTGTCGTCGAAGGCCGTCTCGTAGAACTGGAGCAGCGGCAGCGCGACCGCGGGGTCCGCGGCCACGCGCTCGCCGAAGTCGTGGTACTCCTCCGGGTGCTCGACGCGGATCGTCAGGCCTCCGGTTGCGTACAGTTCAAGGCCCTGGTGGCACAGCCGCTTGAGGTGTCGGGCGTGTTTGGCGGTGCGCTTGCGGGTGTCCGCGGAGAAGGAGCCGTCGCCGCGTCCCTCCAGGCGCCGGAACTGCTGGGTGGCGTAGCCGAGGTAGGCGTCGCGCACGCGCTGGGCGCACAGGAACGACGTACGGATGCCGATCAGTTCGTCGCCGAGCGGCGTCCGCACCTCGTACAACTCGTCCGGCAGCCACACCAGTTCCATGGCCGTGGGGTTGCCGCCGAGGGCGAGCCGGCACCATTTCGCGGCCTCGTGCAGGGTGCGGTCCGGGTCCGTGCTGACGTGGGACTCCTTCGGCCGGTGCAGGCCGTGCAGCTTCTCGGTGGGCGCCGCGAACATGCCGAGCCGGTCCACGTCGGAGCCCTCGTGGGCGAGCCCGTAGGCGGTCGAGCCGACGATGCCTGACAGCAGGATGTTGGGGACGGTCATGGTCGGCCGCCTTCCTTCGGTGTGGTGATGCGCAGGAACCCGGTCGCCACTGCGGGACGAGACGCTATTCGTCGGTTCCGGACCACGGCCAGCTATTTTCCGGCGAGGAGAGCAGGGGCCCGTTTTCCGGCGTCCCGCACCACAACGGCGGGCCCGGGACTGTTTTCTGACGGTCCGTCATGAGAACGTACGCAGATGACGTCGCCGTACGGACTCCAGGGCAGGGTCGCCATCGTCACGGGCGGTTCGCGCGGTATCGGGCGGGCCGTCGCCGAGGGGCTCGTGCGGGCCGGGGCCCGGGTGTGCCTCACCGGTCGGGATCCGGACGGGGTGCGGCAGGCCGCGCGGGGACTCGGTGGTGTCGGGCTCGCGGGCAGCGTCGCCGACCCGGCCCACCTGCGGGAACTCACCGAACTCGCGCTGAGCGCGTTCGGGCGGATCGATGTGGTCGTCAACAACGCGGCGACCAATCAGCCCTACGGGCCGCTCATGGACGCCGACCCCGATCGCTGGCGCGAGGCGTTCACCGTCAACGTCGAGGCGCCGCTGCGGCTCGTCCAGTGCGCCTGGCGGGCCTGGATGCGCGAGCACGGCGGCGCGGTGGTCAACGTCTGCACCGAGGGCGCCGGACATGTGGGTCCGAACGTGGGTGCGTACGGGACCAGCAAGGCCGCCCTGGTCCACCTCACCCAGCAGCTCGCGGGCGAGCTGGCACCCAAGGTGCGGGTCAACTCGGTCTCGCCCGGTCTCGTGCGCACGGAGATGGCCCGGTTCGTCTGGGAGGGCGGCGAGGACGCCATCGCCGCGGGGCTCCCGCTCGGCCGCATCGGCGAGCCCGAGGACATCGCTCGGGCCGTGGTGTGGCTCGCCTCGGACGCCGCGGACTGGGTCACCGGCGCCGATCTGCTGGTCGACGGCGGGACCCGGGTCAGGACGGCGTACGCCCCGGAGTCCTCCGCCTCCGGGGCATACGCGGTCCACGACCGACTGCGGTCACACGCGCCACGTCACATGTGACGCCACACGCATCACCTCACTCGTGCCAGTGGACCTCAGGGATGTCGATCACTCACGGGAACAGCGCGATCCCGGCGAGGATCAGCAGGATGATGCAGGTGACCAGCCCGACGGTTGCCCAGGTCCCGCGGTGCTTCACCGGAGATGCGGGACCGCCGCCGCGCGGGCGGTCCTCCGGCAGTGCGGCGTTCGCCGGGCGGTCTCCCGCATAGAACTGCTCGTCGCTGGGGTAAACGTTGCGGGGATCCTCGGCGGCGCGGGGATCGATCTCATGTGGAATGGACATGGGACCTCCTTGCGCGGTGCTCGTCACGGGCCGAGTCCCCGGCCGGCGCCGGGTCACGCGTCAGGGGCTACGCGTCCCCGCCTTCCGGACCTCTCCGGGCTCACCACTTCCCGGGCGCGTAGTCCTTCAGGAAGACGCCGTACAGGTCCTCGCCCTGTTCGCCGCGCACAATCGGATCGTATACCCGGGCGGCGCCGTCCACGAGGTCGAGCGGGGCGTGGAAGCCCGCGTCCGCCAGGCGCATCTTGTCCGGATGCGGGCGCTCGTCGGTGATCCAGCCGGTGTCGACGGCGGTCATCAGAATGCGGTCCTTCTCGAACATCTCTTCGGCGCTGGTGCGCGTGAGCATGTTCAGGGCGGCCTTGGCCATGTTGGTGTGCGGGTGGCCTGCGCCCTTGTAGCCGCGGCTGAAGACGCCCTCCATCGCGGAGACGTTCACGATGTAGGTGCGGCGGGCCGACGATGCCGCCATCGCCGGGCGCAGGCGGCTGATCAGGATGAAGGGCGCCGTGGAGTTGCACAGCTGGACCTCGAGCAGCTCGACCGGCGTGACCTCCTCGACGGTCTGGATCCAGCTGTTGGTGTCGTGCAGGTCGGGGACCAGGCCGCCCGCGTCGATGGCCGTTCCCGCCGCGATGCGCTCCAGCGAGGCCGAACCGGAGACCAGCGCCAGATCCGTGACGTCCTGCGCGGTCAGCGCGCCACCGCCGGCCACGGGCAGCGCGGCCACGGCCCCGGAGCCGAACGTGCCGATGACCTCGGCGAACGGCAGCTCGCCCGCCGGGAGCGGGGCGGACTCGGCGGCCACCAGTTCGCTGTAGGCCCCCGGGGAGCGGCGTACGGTCTGCGCCGCGTTGTTGATCAGGATGTCCAGCGGGCCCTCGGCGGCCACCGAGTCGGCGAGGGCCACGACCTGGGCCGGGTCGCGCAGGTCGATGCCGACGATCTTCAGCCGGTGGATCCACTCGTCGCTGTCGGGCTGGGCCTTGAAGCGGCGGATCGCATCGTTGGGGAAGCGTGTGGTGATCGTGGTGTGGGCGCCGTCCCGCAGCAGCCGCAGCGCGATGTACATGCCGATCTTGGCGCGGCCGCCGGTGAGCAGGGCGCGCTTGCCGGTGAGGTCGGCGCGCGCGTCGCGGCGGGCGCGGTTCTCGGCGGCGCAGCTCTGGCAGAGCTGGTGGTAGAAGTAGTCGACCTCGACGTAGCGCTTCTTGCAGACGTAGCAGGAGCGGGGGCGCCGGAGTATCCCCGCGATCTCTCCGGCCTCGGTGATCGACGACGGCAGGATGCCCTCGGTCTCGTCGTCGATGCGCTGCGCGGAACCGGTCGCGGTGGCCTCCGTGACCGCCTTGTCGTGGGCGGTCTTGGCGGCCCGGCGCTCCTGGCGGCGGCGCTGCTTGACCACGCGGTAGATGTGCGAGGTCGCCCGGCGCACCTTGATCGCGTCGGGGTGGTCGACATCGATCCGGTCGAGCTCCTCGAGCACGCTGAGGCAGACGGCCAGACGCTCCGGGTCGATGCCGGGCCCGTACGACGCCTCGTCCGTGGCCGCCGAGCAGCCGCCCGTCAGGCCGTCCTCTGTCAAGGTCATCGCGCTGCCGTTCCTCGCTCACCTGCGCAGCGCTCCGACCGCGCTCGCTTTCGAACAGGGAATTTTACGGAGCGCAGGGCCGGGTCACCAAACCCGCGATGATCATGGAACCGGACGGGCGTGCAACGCCGACGGCGGCCATGCCCCGGCACGGCCGCCGTCGCTCGGGCAACGCGGATGGTCAACTCAAGTACGACAGGCCGCCAGAAGCGTCTCCACCTCCTCGGACACCGCACGAGCCAGCCGGTCCAGGTCCGGCACCGCCCGGCCGTCCGCCACGAGCCCGTAGTGGACGCGGCCGCGGTACGTCGAGATCGCCACCGCCAGGGACTGGCCGCGGGCCAGCGGCGCGAGCGGGTAGACCTCGGCGAGCGGGTCACCGCCGAGCTTCAGGCCGAGGCTGGGCAGCGGCACGCTGGTGACCAGGATGTCGAACCAGAGCCGGGCGGCCTGGCTGACCAGCGGTCCGCCCAGCCGGTGGCCCAGGGCCGGCACGTGGTCGGCCAGCAGCGCGACGGCACCCGCGCCCCGGTTGGGCCCGGCGTCCTTGTTGCGGTCCATGGCGGTGCGCACGGTCCGCAGCCGCTCCAGCGGGTCCGGGTCGCCCACCGGGAGCCGTATCAGGTAGCCGGAGAGCCGGTTGCCCTGTGGGTGGGCCGAGCGGGGGCGGCGCTTGGAGACGGGGATCAGTGCGCGGGGCGCCACGCCCGCGCTGCCGTCGCCGCGTTCGTCCAGCCAGCGGCGCAGGGCTCCCGCGACGACCGCGATCAGGACGTCGTTGACGGTGCCGCCCTCCGACTTGCGCACCCGGTGCACATCGTCGAGGTCGATGGCGACGCCGGCGGTGCGCCGGGTGCCGCTGGGCTCGGAGATGAGGGCGGACGAGGAACTCACCCCGAGGGTGGACAGGGCGACGGAGGCACCGATGTCGAGGGCGCGGCCGACGTTGGAGAGCGTGTCGCGGACGAGGTCGGGGAGTCTGCGCACATCGGGGAGGAGACCGCGGGCCGGCTCCTGGGGGCGCGGGCGGGGCTCGGGCAGGTCCATCGGATCCATGACGGCGGCTGCCAGCGTGAGGGCACGCAGTCCGTCGGCGAGGGCGTGGTGGAACTTGAAGAGCACGGCGAAGGAGGTACCGGACTCCCCCGGCAGCACATGGGCCTCCCACGGCGGCCGGCCCCGCTCCAGCGGGCGCTCCATGAGACGGCCCGCGACGGCGTGGAAGTCGCTGGTGGGGGCGTGCAGCCGTACATGGTCGAGCGGGTCGAAGTCGGGGGCGGGTTCGCGGGCCGCGCCGCCCAGGGCGAGCGGAAGGCGTGCGGCGGCCAGATCGCGCGGGATGCGCACGTCCGGCAGCCAGACGTCCCGGATCCGCATGCGCAGCCCCGGCACCGCGGCGGCGCGGGCGGCGAGCAGATCGGCGGCGTGGGCGCCCGCGGTGGGCGAGTGACAGGAGAAGACGCCGAGGGCACCGAGGTGCATCGGGTGCCGGGCGGACTCGATGTTCCAGAACGCCAGGTCGAGTGGTGCGAGCAGGTCGGAGGTCAATGGCTTGCCTCGCGTCGACGATGGGGGAAGCAAGAAGTCAACCTCCGACAGGCGATTACGGTCAAGTACGATCAAGCTACGCTCAGTTAACAGCAGATTAAGTCCCGCCCCGCCGAAAGGGACAGGACTTATGTGGCGCCTGAGGTCACTTCAGCGCAGGTGGCGCGGCGTCCGGTGCCGTACCCCACCCGGACGGCCGCGCGCCGAGCGTGAAGTCCAGCGTGTCGAGTCGGCGCAGTGCGTCCGTCGTGACGTACGTGCGTTCGTAGGCCGTTCCGTTGAGCCGCACCCCCTGGATGTACCGGTCGCTGTCGGACGTGCCCGGCGCGGTGATGGTCAGCCCCCCGCGCGGGTAGTACGACCGGTCCAGGACCAGGTCGACCCGGTCGAAGACGGGGGTGGTCAGACCCCAGGTGGGGTAGCCGGGCTGCACCGGGAAGATGCCGACCGACGAGAGCACGTTCCAGGCGGACATCGTGCCGAGGTCGTCGTTGCCGGTGATGCCCGTCGGCCCGTCCGTGAAGAGGGTCAGCGCCGCGTGCACCACGTCGGTCGTCTTCCACGGCTCGCCCGTCGAGAGGTAGGTGTAGGGGGCGATGAGGTCGGGCTCGTTCTGCGGGTTGTACTTGTCCGCGTTGTAGTAGGCGTACGGCCCGTTCACCCACACCTCGCGCGCGGTTCTCCCCGGATCCTTGAGCATCCGGTCGTAGGCGAAGAACGTGTCGAGGCGGTCGTTGGCCGCCTGCTCGCCGCCGATCAGGCCGACCATGCCGGGCAGGTCCTGCGGTACGAGCCACTGGTACTGCCAGGCCGTGCCCTCGTGGAAGCCCTCACTCCTGGCCGGGTCGGCAGGTCCGTCGAAGCCGCCGTCGGCGTTCCGGGCGCGGAAGAAGCCGGTCGAGCGGTCGAAGACATTGCGGTAGTTCCGCGAGCGCGCGGCATAGCGTGCCGCGTCCGCGTCATGTCCCAGGTCGCGCGCCATCTGGGCGAGCATCGCGTCGGACAGAGCGAACTCCAGGGTCACCGAGCCGCCGTGGTGGTAGTCGGAGTCGCCGGGCTTCCGGTACGGACGGCTCTTGATGAGGGGCGCGTAGCCGTTGGCGATGTACTCGCGGTTCGACTCCCGGCCCACGTACATGGTGTCCGCGGGCGGCACACCGTCGGCGTTCTTCTTGAGCGCACGGTAGGCCCTGTCCTCGTACCCCTTGAGCAGTCCCTGATGGTAGGCGTGGGTGAGGAACGGGGTGACCGGGTCGCCGCTCATGATGTTGGTCTCGACCGGGCCGTAGCCCCATTTGGGCAGCCAGCCGCCCTCCTCGTCGATCTTGAGCACGGAGATCGCCATGTCGCGCGCCTCGCGCGGCGCGAGCAGGGACAGGAGCTGGCACTGGGTGCGGTAGGTGTCCCACAGGGACCAGTTCTGGTAGTACGTGAACCCCCTCGCCCGGTGGATCCTCTGGTCCCAGCCGGTGTAGCGGCCGTCGGCGTCGCTGCCGATGTTCGGCGCGAGGAAGGACCGGTACAGGGACGAGTAGAAGGAGGTGCGCAGAGTGTCGCTTCCGCCCTGCACCCGGACGTCGTCGAGACGGTCCTCCCAGGCGAGGCGTGCGGCCTCCCGGAGCTGATCGAACGAACTGCCGTTCGTGGCATCGAGGTTGACCTCGGCGCCGTGCGCGTCGACGTACGACAGCGCGGTGGTGGCCTCGACCGTGCGGTCCTTGGTCGTGTCGAACGTGACGTACGCTCCGTTGCGCCCGGGGCCCGACGACTTCGTCGCGCCCGGGGTGATCGAGTCCTGGTACCACGTGCCGTGTGCGGTGAACGGCCGGTCGAAACGGGTGACCGTGTAGACGGTGTACGGCCGGGTGGAGCGGCAGAAGCCGCTGCCCGTGATCTCGGTGCGCACGGTGTGGTCGTCGAGGATCTCGACCTTGGACGACACGTTCTTGTGCAGCGCCTGGCCCGCGTTGAGCAGGACGTTCGCCTTGTCGGTGGCCGGGAACGTGTACCGCTGCACACCGGTGCGCTCGGTCGCCGTCAGTTCCGCCTCGATGCCGGTGTCGAGGCCGACCCGGTAGTAGCCGGGGCTCGCCTGCTCGTCGGCGTGGCTGAACGTGGCCGCGTACTTGGCGTCGTCCGTCTCGGTGACGTCCCCGGTCGTCGGCAGCACGGGCAGGTCCCCTCCGATGGCGCAGCCGACGCCGGAGAGGTGGACCAGGGAGAAGCCCCGGATCCGGTTCTGCGTGTAGTCGTAGCCGGTCCTGTGCCCGGTGTCCGGCGAGAGCTGCACCATGCCGAAGGGCACGGCGGCACCGGGGTAGGTGTTGCCTTCGTTCTGGGTGCCGATGAACGGGTTGACCAGGTCGGTGAGCCTGCCGTCGCTCGGCTCGGCGGCGTGGACGGTCGGCGGGGAGAACAGCGCCGAGGCCGCCACCGCGCCCGCCGCGCACAGGCGCAGGCGCCGGGTCCAACTCATCTCGGGAGACCTCCGGAAGATCGACGTCGTTGAGCACATGGTGCTGGCGGTGCGTCAGTTTCCGGGGGATCCTCAAGACTTGACCTGGAGCGCGTCGCGCATCGGCGTCACGCGAGCGCCCCGCAGGCGCGCCGAGTCCGGCTGCGGGGCCCTGCGGGGCGTAGATGATCATCAAAGGGGCGGTCGGACGGAGGTCGAGTACCTCGTCATGACCTCACATCGAAGAGCTGTTTGAGGCGGGCCTGGATCAACGGCAGGCCCGCGGTGGGGACGTCGTAGTGGCCTGCCCCTTGCAGGACGGAAAGGTTGATGTCGTTGCCGTTGGCCACCATCTTGTTGACGACGTTGTACGTCACGGAACTCGGGCTGGTGATGTCGTCGGTCCCGTACAACCACAGGACCGAGCCCGGCAGATGGGAATTCTCCAGCTTGCCCTGGTTCTGCTCGAAGAACCGTCTGGTCCCCGGGAGCGCGTTGGGCTTGCCCGCACGCACGCCCTGATAGGTGTTCAGGCGGTGGGACGGAGAGGTGCTGAGATAGTTCTGGATGTCCCGTCTGACGGCGGCGTTCAGGTCGTCCAGGCAGGTCTGCCAGTCGTGGTCGTAGAACCTGAGCATGTTCGCGCCGTAGACCTGGCGCGGGTCGACGGCGTAACCCGCCTGGCGTTCGGTCTTTGTGAAGTAGATGGTTTCCGCGTTGGCGAAGACCAGCTGGTCGAGCTGGTGATCCGTCGGGGCGTGTCCGGACCGGGAGGCCTGGTCGATGTCCCGCCAGAGGACTTTGTTCATGGCAGGGACGTCCGGCACCGGAGCGAGGGCTATGGTGCCCCGGTACTTCAGCGCGGGGTCCGCCTTCGCGGCGGAGCCGGATGCGTCGGCGGCGGCGAGCGCCGCGAAGCCGCCTTCCGACCATCCCCCAGGGACCCATAGCCCCGACAGTCTGCGGCCGAGGTACCGCTGCGCGGCGACCGCGGCGAAGATCATGGAGTTGCCCTCGCTGGACAGGTGATAGTAGCCGTGCCCCGGCACGACGCCCGCGGACGCCGGTCCCAGCCCCTCGTAGTCCGGCGCGACGACGGCGATGCCCATCTTCAGGACGGCCGCCAGCAAGTCGGCGTTCGGACCGTCGGCCCATGTGCCGTGCTCCTGGAGCTGGACGCTGGGCGCACACTGCGGAGCCCAGCCGACGGTCCCGTGCCCCCACACGAACAGCGACCAACCTCCCGCCGGTGCTGCCTTCTTGGGGAGGAACAGCATGGCCGTCGCGTTGACCTGCTTCCCCTGCATGCCCGGCATGCGGTAGACGATCAGTTCGCCCCTGGCCACGGTGGATATCGCCCGCGGGACATTGCGCAGAGGGGCGGGATCACCTACCACGTCCCCGTCGTGTCCACCGCTGGAACCGTGCGTGCTCCCGGAGGGAGCCACGAACCCACCGGCGAGGAGCGCGGCCAGCAGCACGGCTGCGCATTCCCTATCCCTGCGAAGAAACGCCTTCCGGCGGCGCCCCCGGCCCCCTGGCTTCTTCGCGCGGCCGCCGGGGGACGAGTGCCCGGGCGGATGAGCGTGCACGGCTGCCTCGGTCATACCCACGACCCCGCTTTCGTCCTCTCCCCCCTCTACTTCCTGCAGTGCGCCACAGCAGGTCCGCGCTTCCAGGCCGGTCAGCTTGTACTCACGGGCGACGATAGGCGGCGCGATGCGGGCCGCGCCTGCCGAGGACCGGTTCGGTGCGTCATTCGGGTGGCCGTGCCGGATCCTGTGTGTCCGCCGCAGCGGACCGGGGGCCCGACTGATCTACGGTTGGCGCTGCCGCGGGTCCGGCCGGGGCCCGCACCTGCCCGTACGGTCCGGCAGGACCTGGCGCCCAGGAGGTCGGCAATGGTGATGCTGAGGCTGCGGACTCGCCGGGTACGCGCCAGAACTCGTCGCACTGCCTGGGCCTGCGCGCTGGCGGCGGGATGTGTCGTCGTGAACTGCGTGCCCTCGGCCGCGGCGGGTCCGCACGGGGGAGCCTCCGGCCTGTGCGCCACCGAACCCGTCCCCCCGTCGCAAAGCACTCCGCCTCCCGTCCTGTCGGGCAGCGACGTGTGGCGCTTCGTCTCCGAGCCGGGTCTGCGCCCCATGCGGGTGACCGTGACCGCGCACCGGCCGGGGACGGCTCGCGGCAACATCTTCGTCGCTCCGTTCAGCGCGGACACGATGGTCGGCCAGACCGGGGCACTGATCAACGACAACTCCGGCGATCCGGTCTGGTTCCGGCCACTGCCCTCCACGAACCTTCAGAACGCCGACTTCAGGGTTCAGACGTACTACCACGCCCGTACGCACGGAGCACAGCCGGTGCTGACCTGGTGGCAGGGAACCCTCGCCCTTCCGCCGTGGTACACGAACCTGCCGGCAGGAGCCCCGGAACCGGGCGGGTGCTACTACATCTTCGACACCCATTACCGCCTGCTCAAGACGGTCTTCGCGCATCACGGCTACTACCCGGACGAGCATGAATTCACGCTGACCCGCAGGGGCACCGCGCTGTTCATCGCATCCAGACCGGTGCCCATGGATCTCACCCCCTACGGTGGTCCCGCAGACGGAGCGATCCTGAACAGCGAGATCCAGGAGGTCGACCTCGCCACGGGGCGACTCCTCTACTCCTGGAACGCGCTGGACCACCTCGACCCCGCCGATTCCGAGGAGCCGGTCTCCAGCGCGTCGTCATCCGACGGGGTGTGGGACGCCTTCCACATCAACTCGGTCGACGAGGGCCCGGGAGGCCAGTTGCTGATCTCGTCCCGGAACATGTGGGCCATCTACGACGTCTCCAAGAGATCCGGCAGGATCCGCTGGCAACTCGGAGGGAAGAAGAGCGACTTCGCCTTCGGCCCGAACGCGGACTTCTACTGGCAGCACGATGCCCGATTCCGGCCGGGAAACCGGATCAGCATGTTCGACGACGGCTGCTGCGATCTGCCCGACGGTGCCCCCGAACAGAAGTCGCACGGGCTGATCCTCGACCTCGACTTCCGCAGCCGGAAGGCGACCATGTCCAGGACCTATTACCACCAGCCGCCGCTGGAGTCACCGACCCAGGGCAACACCCAGGCCCTTTCCAACGGCAACGAATTCATCGGCTGGGGGCAGAGCCCGTACTACTCGGAGTACCGGGCGCCGGGGAACACCGAGGACAACGGTGCGCAGAACCTGCTCTACGACGCGGAGATGCCGGGCTCCAACATCTCGTATCGAGCGTTTCGGAACGAGTGGGTCGGCACGCCGTACTACCCGCCGAGCGCGGCGGCACGGCGCGAGGGCGCACACAGCGTCGTCTACGCGTCCTGGAACGGCTCGACGCGGACCAGGGCCTGGCAGGTACTTGCCGGGCCCGGGCCCCGCGCCCTGTCCGTCGTCGTCGCACACGCCGCACGGTCCGGTTTCGAGACCGCCGTCACGACCGACAGCCCCGGACCGTACTTCCAGGTGAGAGCACTGGACGCAGCAGGCAGAGTCCTCAGGTCGTCCAAGGTCGTGAAACGGTCCGACTGACGCCGGCGGAAACGCCTACGACACGTGCTGCCCCTTCCCCAGCGCGATCACCCCGTCCTTCGACACCGTGTACAACTCCGCGTCCCGCTCCGGATTGACGCCGATCGTCGCGCCCGGCGGCACCTCGACGTTCTTGTCGAGGACGGCCCCGCGCACGATCGCGCCCCGTCCGACGTGCACGTTGTCGTGCAGGACCGAACCCTGGACGACGGCGCCGGGGTCCACCACGACCCCCGGCGACAGGACCGACCGCGTCACCTGCCCCCGTATCAGACATCCGGCGCTGATGATCGACTCGCTGGCGATTCCGCCCGCGTTGAAGCGGGCCGGCGACAGCTGGCCGGAGTGCGTGTAGATCGGCCAGCTGCGGTTGTAGAGGTTGAAGGCGGGCCGCTCCGCGATCAGGTCCATATGGGCCTCGTAGTACGCGTCCAAGGTGCCCACGTCCCGCCAGTAGCCGCGGTCGCGCGTGGTCTCACCGGGCACGTGGTTGGCGCTGAAGTCGTACAGCTGGGCCTCACCCCGGTCGGTGAGCGCGGGCAGTATCGAACCGCCCATGTCATGAACGGAGTTCTCGTCCTCCGCGTCGCGCTGGAGCGCCTCGATCAGCGCCTTGGTGGTGAAGATGTAGTTGCCCATGGACGCGAAGACGGTCTCGGGGTCGTCGGCCAGTCCGGGCGGATCGGCGGGCTTCTCCAGGAAGCGCTCCACGGTCAGGCCGTCCGAGCCCGGACTGATCACGCCGAAGGACGAGGACTCGGCGCGCGGCACCCGGATGCCCGCCACGGTCACGCCGGCACCGCTCTCGATGTGCTGGGCGAGCATCTGCCGCGGATCCATACGGTAGACGTGGTCCGCGCCGAACACGGCCACGTACTCGGGCCGCTCGTCGTAGATCAGGTTGAGCGACTGCAGGATCGCGTCGGCGCTGCCCAGGTACCAGCGCGGGCCGAGCCTCTGCTGGGCCGGGACCGGCGTGACGTAGTTGCCGAGCAGGCTGGACATCCGCCAGGTCGTGGTGATGTGCCGGTCCAGCGAGTGCGACTTGTACTGCGTGAGCACGCAGATGCGCAGGATGTCGCCGTTGACGAGGTTGGAGAGGACGAAGTCGACGAGGCGGTAGGTACCGCCGAAGGTCACGGCCGGTTTCGCGCGGTCCGTGGTCAGCGGCATCAGCCGCTTCCCCTCGCCACCAGCCAGTACGATTCCCAGCACCGAAGGTCCACCCCGCCGCATGCCGCCGCCCCTCTACGCCCGGTTGTGCCGCTCTTTGCTCAATGACTACCCCTGTTCGAGGACTTCCTCGTACAGGCGAACCGTGCGGCGGGCCACCGTGTCCCAGCCGAACTCCCCCACCGCGCGCTCCCGTCCGGCCTCGCCCATGCGCCTGGCGGCCACCGGGTCGGCGAGGACGGAGTCGAGGGCGCGCGCGAGGCGCGACTCGAAGTCGTCGTCCACGTCGACCAGCAGACCGGTGCGGCCCTCGTCCACGACCTCCGGGATACCGCCGGTGCGTGAGGCCACCACGGCCGTGCCGCACGCCATGGCCTCCAGATTGACGATGCCGAGCGGTTCGTACACCGACGGGCAGACGAACACGGCGGCGTGCGTCAGCAACTGGATCACATCGGGACGCGGCAGCATCTTCGGGATCCAGTGGACGCCCTTCCGGTTCCGGCTCAGTTCCTCGAAGAGCTCACGGAACTCGCGGTCTATCTCGGGGGTGTCCGGTGCGCCCGCGCACAGCACGAGCTGGGCCGCCGGGTCGATGTCCCGCACCGCGCGCAGCAGATGCGGGACGCCCTTCTGGCGGGTGATGCGGCCGACGAACAGGACGTAAGGGCGGTCGGGGTCGACTCCGATACGGGTGAGTACGTCCGTGCCGTGGTCCGGCTGGTAGAGCGTGGTGTCGATGCCGTTGTGCACGACGTGGACCCGCGCCGGGTCCAGGGCCGGATAGCAGCTGAGGATGTCGTCGCGCATGGCGCCGGAGACGGCGATCACGGCGTCCGCGGCCTCGATCGCGGTGCGCTCGGCCCAGCTGGAGAGGGCGTATCCGCCGCCGAGCTGCTCGGCCTTCCAGGGGCGCAGCGGCTCCAGCGAGTGGGCGGTCATCACATGCGGGATTCCGTACAGCAGCTTGCCGAGATGGCCGGCGAGATTGGCGTACCAGGTGTGCGAATGAACCAGTTCGCGGCCCTGGAGGGCGGCGGCGATGGACAGGTCCACGGAGAAGGTGCGCAGTGCGTCGTTGGCGCTGTCGAGGGCGGACCACGGCCGGTGGCGTACGACACCGCCCGCGGCGCCCTCGCCCCAGCAGTGCACGTCCAGGTCGGTGAGGGAGCGCAACTCCCGGGCGAGGAACTCGACATGAACGCCCGCACCGCCGTACACGTCCGGCGGGTACTCCCGGGTCAGCAGTCCCACACGCACCCGGAACCCCCTGTCTCAAGCTGGTCCCCACATGGTCACCCAGATACGGCGGTTGCGGAAGACCACCGGTGTTCAGCCGCGCCCCGGCGGACGGTCGAAGCAGCAGTCGCCGCACAGGCCGCCGCCGGGCAGCCGGTAGTAGAGGCAGCAGCTGCGGCGCCGGCCGGTGGCGGGGTCGAGGGTGCCCGACAGGCCGGAGCGCGCGAGCAGCCCGGCGGCCAGTGCGTGGGCCCGCTCCGCCACGTCCGTACGGCCGCTCGTCCGCGCCCAGTGGCCGAGCATGCGCACGCTGCCCGCGAGCGCCGAGCCCGCGTTGCCCCACAGCAGTCGTACGGAGACGCCGTGCCGGGAGCTCAGGGCGGACGCGAGCGGGACGAGGTGTCCCTCGCGTACGACCGCGTCGAGCGACTCGACGGGCAGCGCATGCACCTCGCTGAGCCACAGGTCGTCGGGCGCGCTGCCGTCCGGATCCCAGTGCACCAGCCGGGGATCGAGGTCGGGCACCTGCCCGTAGAGGGTGGCGCAGCCGAGGGCGACGGACCAGAGCCGGGCCGCGAGGCCCTGGTGGGCGATCGAGGCGGCGACGCGGATTTCGGGCGCGTGGAGACTGCGGGCGACCTTGCGCACGCGCAGGGTCAACGGGTCCGAGCAGGCATCGGCGGGCGCACGGGACGTTCCGGTTCCGTACACCTGTGCGAGGGTCGGCAATGGGCCGTGCGGCGGGACGCCGGTGCGCAGTACGAAGAAGCCGCCGAGGGAGCCGAGCGCGGCGAGTTCGGGGTCGAGGTCCACAAAGGTCAGTAGTACCAAGGCCCCTAGGGGCTCCCACCCGGGGGGACGCTCCCGCTGTCACCCCTCTTGGGGAGGACGGGAACACAGCGGTACTCCATCGGCAGTATGACCCAATGCGTGCTCAGGTACGACGACGGGAAGAGCTTCGCACGGCATGGTGTTGAGTATGGAAGACCGTTCGCCGCGCCAGGCCCCGCGCCCCGGCCCCACGCAGAGGAGTCGCTGATGAGCGCCCTCGCGTTGTCCGTGCTCCTGTCGCTCGTCTCCGCCGTCGCGTACGCGGGCGGGGCGATCGTGCAGGAGCAGGTCGCAGTGTCGTCGCCGGGCCGGCCGTATGCGCCGCTGCGCCGGCCGGCCTGGTGGGCCGCCGTCCTGCTGAACGGTCTCGGCGGTCTGCTGCACGTGGTGGCGCTCGCCTACGGTCCCCTGAGTCTGGTCCAGCCGCTGGGCGCGCTGACCATCGTGTTCGCGCTGCCGATGGCGGCCCTGTTCGTGGGCCGCCGGGCCGGGGCGACCGCCTGGCGGGGCGCCGTGATGGCGACGGTGGGCCTGGCGGGCCTGTTGTCGCTGGTCGGGGCGTCCGACACGCACTCCCTGAGCGACCCGCAGCGTGTGACGGTGGCCCTGGTCACCGCCGGCGGCGTCGTGGCGCTTATGGTCGCGGCCCGTGCGGCGCACCGGCATCCGGCGGTGCGCAGTGTGCTGCTGGCGGTCGCGTCCGGTGTCGCGTTCGGCATGTCGTCGGTGTTCACGAAGACGGTCGCGGTGGACTGGACGGACGGGGTCTCCCTGGCGGACCTGCCGAGCCTGGCGGTGATAGGCGTCTTCGCCACGGCCGGCGTGCTGCTGTCGCAGGCTTCCTACCGGGGTGCCGGGCTCGCGGCGCCGCTTGCCACGCTGACGGTCGTGAACCCGGTGGCGGCGGCCGCGGTGGGCATCACGATGTTCGGGGAAACCTTCCGCTACGGCACGACGGGCACCGTGCTCGCCCTGGGCTGCGGGGTCCTCGCCGCGGGCGGTCTGATCCTGCTGACGACGGAACGGATCAGCGGCGAGCAGCGTACGGTGGCGGTGACCGAGCCCGTCACGGAAACCCTCCCGGATTCTTCCGCCACGGAGCCGGAGCCGCTCCCGGAGCTGCTGACCTCGCTGCCCGCGCAGGCGCCCGCCCCGGCCGAGGAGAGTGTGTTCTCCGTACCGGAACCGGTCCGGGAGAACGCGTACGGGGGCTGGGAGCCGGCCCCCTACGGCGAGCCGGCGTGCCCGTACGGCCCCTTCTACGGAGGACCGTTCGTGGCGGTGCCTTTCCCGGACCGCAGGCGCGCGCGGGTCAAATCGTGACCGGACCGTCTGCCGCCGGGGCGCATCGGACCATGACCGGACCGTCTGCCGCCGTGGCGCATCGGACCATGACCGGACCGTCTGCCGCCGTGGCGGGCGTCAGATCGTGGCGCCGCCCGCCCGGAGATAGGCGACCGGATTGACGTCGCTGCCGAACTCGGGCCCCGTCCGCACCTCGAAGTGCAGATGCGGGCCCGTGCTGTTGCCGGTGGAGCCGGAGCGGCCGATGCGCTGGCCGGTCGCCACACTCTGCCCGTCCTTCACGGAGATCGCCGACAGATGGGCGTACTGCGTGTAGCGGCCGTCGGCGTGCCGGATGATCACCTGGTAGCCGAAGGAACCGCCCCAGCCGGCGCTGACGACCTGGCCGGCGGCCACGGCCTTCACGGAGGTGCCGGTGGGCACGGGGAAGTCGACGCCCGTGTGGTAGCCCTTGGACCACTCGGAACCCGCGGCGTGGTACGGCGTGCCCATCGCTGCGTTCACCGGGGCGACCATGGAGTCGGTGGTGGTGGCCCGGTCCGAAGTGGTCTTCTGCGGGGACGACTTGTGGGTCGGCGGGGACGACTTGTGGGTCGGCGTACGCGTCGGGTCCGTGTGCGTCGTCGGCTTCCCGCGCAGGTTCAGCCGCTGTCCCGGCAGAATCAGATCCGGGTCGGCGCCGACGGTCCTGCGGTTGGCCGCGTACAGCCGCTGCCAACCTCCCTGGACGCGGTGCGTGTCGGCGATACCCGACAGCGTGTCGCCGCGTACCACGGTGTACATCTCGACGGTGCCCGCATGCGACTGGGGCGTGGTCTGCGGTTTCACATCGCGGACGGAGCGCTTGGCGGTCCGGGTGGACGTCCCCGAGGTGTCGACATCGGGCGTGTCACCGCTTCGGGTGAGGCCGGCGTGCACCGAACAGACCGGCCAGGCCCCGGGCCCCTGCCCCTTGAGGACCTTCTCGGCCACGGCGATCTGCTGGTCCCTGGTGGCCAGATCCGCCCGCCGGGCGTACGCCGTTCCGCCGTACGCCTCCCACGTGGACTGGGTGAACTGCAGTCCCCCGTAGTAGCCGTTGCCGGTGTTGATGCTCCAGTTGTTGCTCGACTCGCACGCGGCGACCTTGTTCCAGGTGTCCACGTCGGCCGCGTGCGCGGCCCCGGCGCCGATGAGTGGTATCGCCATCCCGGCGCCGCCCGCCGTGACGGTGAGCGAGGCGCGGTTGATCCTTGTCGGCTGATACCGGCGGTGCCGGCCGCGTACGGCCATGGAGAGCCCCCTCGACATGCGTCAGGAGGGGCAAAAGTAAGCGCTGCGAACAGGCCATGACAAGACGGCAATCGGCCGCTCCATCGCGCCAACTGACCAGGAATCGCCCCCTGTTGCCACAGCGGGAGGAAACGGCTGAGGCGCGTGGGAAAAGCGTGCGTAATCCTGGGCGTAACACCCGGATGCGCGGTGGGCGCACCGGCACGTCAGGATGGTCACCGGGCAATACTGACGAGCACGACCGGCACCACCCATTGGGGATGCCTCAAGGACCGAACCGGCACCGCCGATTCCAGGACCTCCAGGAGCCAACCGTTATGAGCACTTCCGCCCAGATCGGCGTCACGGGTCTCGCGGTCATGGGCCGCAACCTCGCCCGCAACTTCGCGCGCAACGGCTATACGGTCGCCCTGCACAACCGGACCGTGGCACGGACCCATGACCTCGTGAAGGAATTCGGACACGAGGGCGACTTCGTGCCGACCGAGACCGCGAAGGACTTCGTCGCGGCGCTGGAGCGGCCCCGTCGTCTGATCATCATGGTGAAGGCGGGCGGGCCCACCGACGCGGTGATCCAGGAGTTCGCCCCGCTCCTGGAGCCCGGCGACATGATCATCGACGGCGGCAACGCGCACTTCGCGGACACCCGCCGCCGCGAGAAGGAGCTGCGCGAGCAGGGCATCCACTTCGTCGGCACGGGCATCTCCGGCGGCGAGGAGGGCGCACTGCACGGGCCGAGCATCATGCCGGGCGGCTCGAAGGAGTCGTACGAATCCCTGGGCCCGATGCTGGAGAAGATCTCCGCGAAGGCGAAGGACGGCGCGCCGTGCGTCACCCACGTCGGTCCCGACGGCGCCGGGCACTTCGTGAAGATGGTGCACAACGGCATCGAGTACGCCGACATGCAGCTGATCGGCGAGGCGTACCAACTGCTGCGCGATGTCGCCGGCTACACCCCCGCGCAGATCGCCGAGATCTTCCGCACCTGGAACACCGGCCGCCTGGACTCGTACCTGATCGAGATCACGGCGGAGGTGCTCTCCCACGTGGACGCGGCGACGGGCAAGCCGTTCGTCGACGTGGTCCAGGACCAGGCGGAGCAGAAGGGCACCGGACGCTGGACGGTCCAGATCGCGCTCGACCTCGGCGTACCGGTCTCCGGGATCGCGGAGGCGGTCTTCGCCCGCTCCCTGTCCGGGCACACGGCACTGCGCGAGGCCTCACGCGGGCTGGCCGGGCCCAAGCCCGCGCCACTCGGCGAGGCGGAGGCGGCGGCCTTCGCCGACCACGTCGAGCAGGCGCTGTACGCGTCGAAGATCGTGTCGTACACGCAGGGCTTCCACGAGATCGCGGCGGGCAGCGAGGAGTACGACTGGAACATCGACCTCGGCAAGGTGGCCTCCATCTGGCGCGGCGGCTGCATCATCCGCGCCGCCTTCCTGGACCGCATCCGCGCCGCGTACGACGCCCGCGCGGACCTGCCGAGCCTGCTGTCGGACGAGACGTTCGCGCAGGAGATCGCGGCGGCGCAGGACGACTGGCGCGAAGTCCTCGTCGCGGCGACCCGCCAGGGCGTCCCCACGCCCGGTTTCTCCGCGGCGCTCGCCTACTACGACGCCCTGCGCGCCGAGCGTCTGCCCGCCGCGCTCACCCAGGGCCAGCGGGACTTCTTCGGGGCGCACACCTACCGGCGCGTCGACCGGGAGGGCTCGTTCCACACGCTGTGGGGCGGGGACCGGTCGGAGGTCGAGGCGTAGCGGCCGGGCTGGGAGGCTTCGCTCCGCAAGGACGCGGGGTATGAGGATGGCCCGGCGCGAGGCCTTTCCCCCTGCGCCGGGCCACGTCCAATCCCTACTTGTTCCGAATTTAATCCGACTTATTGCGACTTGGTTACTTCAGGGGCGGTCCTGGCTCGGGCTCTGGAACAGGATCCGGGCCCGGTGGTTGGGGAATCGGGGACGGCGGCGGCTCGGGAGTGGGCCGCGGCTCCGGGCTGGGCACCGGTTCCGGGCCGGGCTGCGGACGGTCGGGACCCGGTCCCGGCGGCACCGGGCCCGGTTCGGGCGGCGTTGGCCCTGGACCCGGTGGCACGGGCTCCGGCCCAGGTGCGGGGCCCGGTTCGGGGGTCGGCTCCGGTCCCGGTGTCGGTCCCGGTCCGGGGAACGGTCCCGGCTGTGCGGGATCGGGGAACGGATGCGTCATCGTGTCCTCCAGCCAGTCGATACATCGGCCCTGGACATCTCCCCCGGGTACCCGGCCGCCGCGCGGGCACTCACCCCGTCGCGGTACGCACAGGGACCGGGCGGGCCACCGCACACGAGGACGGCCGACTACCTCGACCGGGCCAGGCGGCGCTGCGGGCGGCTGCGGCGGCCGCCGCGAGCCCCGGCGCGGGGCTCGACAGCACCGGGACGGCGGTCCTGGTCAGATGCTGCGCCGGGGCCATCGAGGCCTGGGCGAGCACGATCGCGTCGGCGGCGGTGATCCCGTCGACCGCGCCGGCTACCGCACGCACATACCCGTCCATGTCACCCGCCTCGAAACGGTCCCACGCGCCCTCGACGAGCAGGGCGCGCACCTCGACCGATCGCCCCGCCGCCTCCTCCCGGATCAGGGCGGCCGTCGGCTCCAGAGTGCTCTCCACCGAGGCGACCACGACGACGCGGGGGCCCGCCGCCACCGCGGCGGCGGCCATCGGCCGGTCCACGCGCAGTACGGGCACCCCGACCCCCGCGCGCTCGGCGACCGCGCCGATGGTCGAGCAGGTGCAGAGCACGGCCCGGGCGCCGGCCGCGACGGCCTCGCCGAGCAGTTCCCGGACATCGTCGGCCACGGCGTCCGGGCCCTGGGTACGGGCGCGATCCAGCAGTTCCTCGGCCACGAGGTGCGCCAGCGTGAGCCCCGGATGGGCCTCGTCGCGCAGGGACTCGAAGACGGGGATGTGGACGGGCGAGGTGTGGAGCAGGGCGAGCGGCCCGGCGTACGAGGTCATGGGACCCGATCCGTTGGTCAGGCGCTCAGACCGCGACGGCCTGCGGGCTGCGCTCCTGGTCCGAGCCCGGCACCGGCGCGGACGGGTCGGTGCCCAGGGCCACGATCCGGTTGTCGCCGTCCACGTGTACGACCCGCGGCCGCAGGCTCCGCGCCTCGGCATCGGAAACCTGGGCGTAGCTGATGATGATCACCAGATCGCCGGGGTGGACCAGATGCGCCGCGGCCCCGTTGATCCCGATCACGCCGGACCCGCGCTCACCCTCGATGACGTACGTCTCCAGACGGGCGCCGTTGGTGATGTCGACGATGTGGACGAGCTCACCGGGCAGCAGGTCGGCGGCGTCGAGGAGGTCGGCATCGATGGTCACGGATCCGACGTAGTGGAGGTCGGCCTGGGTGACGGTGGCACGGTGGATCTTGGACTTGAATAGATTACGAAGCATTCAGCACTCCCGAATTCGCTCCCTGCCCGCGTTTTTGCAGGTCAAGGGCTGCCCCTCAGTTTACAACGGCTCATCCTCCAGCCAACGCCCCCACACATTGAGGGATTCACGCTGACTGCTTGCTGAGTCAGCTGACAGTTCGCTAGTCAGATACTGAAGTCTGCATAAGCCATCAGCCTCACCCACGACCGAGAACCTTGACCAGGGTATGGACCGGCGCCCAGAGCCGCATCGAGATTCACGTCACGGCCCGGCAGGAGAAGGACACCCCCTGAACACCCCTCGGTGCGCAATGAATCGTAAGTGGTGACGAAGCCGGCGACTCTCTGCTGGGCCACTTATTCGGACTCCTCGAGCCAGGACCCAGAGGGCACCGCCCCGCATGCTGCCTCCGGACGAGAGCCGCGCTCTGTAAGCCCGGCGGCTCCACCGGCGCTGCTCCCCCTCGTTGGAAACCCTCACTGGGAGCCAGACGAGGTGGCCCCGTTCGAACGAAGCGGCGTGCGCTACCAACGGCTGTGCATGTGATCGGTATCTTCGCGGCGTAAGCCACCTGGCCTGCAGCACAGCGGCCCTAGCGGAGGAGGATGCCATGGCCGATCCCCGGCACGGAGCCGCGTCGGGCGGCGGATCCGCATCGTGGCTGCCGGAGAGTCATGATGCGAGCGCGCACGACGCGGTGCGTCTCGCGCTGGTCATCGGTGCCCTCGGCGTTGTCTTCGGTGATATCGGGACCAGCCCGATCTACACGCTCCAGACCGTGTTCAATCCGAGCGACCCGCATCCCGTCCCCGTCAGCACGCAGAACGTGTACGGGGTGGTGTCGCTGGTGTTCTGGTCAGTGATGATCATTGTGACGGTCACGTATGTACTGCTGGCGATGCGTGCCGACAACGAGGGCGAGGGCGGCATCATGGCGCTGATCACCCTTGTACGGCGGTGGGGCTCGCAGCGTGGCCGGCGGACGACGGCCGTGCTGGCCGCGCTCGGCGTCTTCGGCGCCTCGCTGTTCTTCGGCGACAGCATGATCACCCCGGCGATCTCGGTGCTGTCCGCGGTTGAAGGGCTCAAGGTCGTCCAGCCGTCGCTGGAGAGCGCGGTCGTGCCGATCACCGCGGTGATCATCGTCTTGCTGTTCATCGTGCAGCGCAGAGGAACCGCGGCGGTGGGCCGGATGTTCGGGCCGGTCATGATCGCCTGGTTCGCGGCCATCGGCGCCTGCGGTGTGGCCGGCATCGCCGACCACCCGGCGATCCTCAGAGCGCTGTCGCCAAGTTATGCCCTGGGTTTCCTGTTCGGCCATTTCGGCACCGCCTTCTTCGCCCTGGCCGCGGTCGTGCTCGCGGTCACCGGCGCGGAAGCGCTGTACGCGGACATGGGGCACTTCGGCCGCCGGGCCATCACACGCGGTTGGATGTTCCTCGTCTTCCCGGCGTGCGTTCTTAGCTACTTCGGCCAGGGCGCCCTGATCCTCGCCGACCCGCACAACATCAGCAGCCCCTTCTTCCTGCTCGTGCCCCACTGGGGCAGGTGGCCGATGGTCCTGCTGGCCACGGCGGCCACGGTGATCGCCTCCCAGGCCGTGATCACAGGCGCGTACTCGGTCACCTCCCAGGCCGCCCAGCTCGGCTACCTGCCGAGGCTGCGGATCGCGCACACCTCCGAATCCACCATCGGCCAGATCTACGTCCCCTGGATCAACTGGCTGCTGATGGTCTCGGTCCTCACCCTGGTGTTCGCCTTCCGCAGCTCCACGGCGCTCGCCTTCGCGTTCGGCATGGCGGTCACCGGCACCATCACCATCACCACCCTGCTGTTCTTCTACGTCGCCCGCGCCAAGTGGGGCACACCCAAGTGGCTGATCACCGTCGGCGCAACCGTGCTGCTCTTCGTGGACCTGCTGTTCGTGGCGGCCAACCTGACCAAGCTCGTCCACGGCGCGTGGCTGCCGCTGCTGATCGGCCTGACCGCGTTCACCGTCATGACCACCTGGCAACGCGGCCGCGAACTCGTCACAGCCGAACGAATCCGCCAGGAGGGTCCGCTGCCCGAGTTCATCGACCGCCTCCGCAGTGGCGAGGTGTCGACGCTGCGGGTCCCCGGCACGGCCGTCTTCCTCAACCGCGGCAAGCAGACCACGCCACTGGCCATGCGGGCCAACGTCGAGCACAACCACGTACGGCACGACCAGGTCGTGATCCTCTCCCTCCAGACCGAGCCGGTGCCCCGCGTCCCGGCCGACCGGCGGCTCGTCGTCGACGACCTCGGCTACGCCGACGACGGGATCATCCACGTCACCGCCCGGTTCGGCTACATGGAGACCCCGGACGTACCCAGTACCCTGGCCATGCTCGAGCCGGCCCAGACCGAAGGGCCGTTGCAGCTCGACCAGGCGTCCTACTTCCTGTCGAAGATCGATCTCCGGCGGGGCAAGGAACCGACGATGGCACCCTGGCGCAAGCGGCTGTTCATCGCCACCTCCTACATCACCGCAGACGCCGCCGAGTACTTCGGGCTGCCCCGTGACCGCACGGTCATCATGGGCTCACACATCGAGGTATAGGTGCCTGCTGATTGCCCGCGCACCCCCACCACGCTCCCTGCCTGTTGACGGCGCGTTCTCACCCAGGAAGGGGCCAGCGGCGAGGCCGCTGAGGAGTCGGAACAACCTCCTCAGGGTCGGGCGGAGTTGGTGTGCTTCGTAGGGCGGTCGTGCGCCTCCCGGTATGGCCGCGGTCGCAGGCAGACCTCGGCCTCATCCAGGACGTAGACGGGGGTACCGAAGGGGTCGGGGGCCACACCGAGGGGTCCGCACCGTGTTAGGGGCAGTGGGTTCGTCAACCGCGGTCATCGTGTCTTCCCCGCTCAGGCGGTCCGCAGCACGAAAGCAGGTGCCGGTGCGGACATCGGCCTGGGGGCCGGGGCGGTGAACTGCGGGTCCACCGTGAGGGCCATGACGCCGAGCGGCGCGGTCAGCGCACGCAACGCAGGCTCGGCAAGGCGGATCCACGCCTGGTCACGGCCGAGCGTGGCGGTCAGCCGACGCAAGGAGGTGAAGCCGACGGCCGTACGGTCGCCGAGCGGAGTGCGGAAGAGCCGGGCCGCACAGCCGGAGGGGCCCGGTCGGACCGGGACGCACAGGGAGCCGGCCGGGAACCGATCGGAGGGCTCGAGGTCTTCGCCGTATAGGAGTTGTGCCATGGCGACCTTGACGGAATGCTGACGTGCCTGGTCAGAGGGCATGGAGAGAGCCGTCAGAGGGGCGCCAAGAACTGGCGTACGGGCTGTTCGAAAGCCCTGCGGGGAGGTGAGATGGAAGCGATTCCAAGGAGGATCGTCGACCAGGACACCTTCGGTCGGCGTGTGCAGAACGGTGAAAAAGATGTCCGAGTCCCAACCACCCTCAGCTTCCCGCGTCGTAGTGGGAGTGAGTGGCTCGCTGGGCAGTCTGACCGCCCTGGGCCGGGCAGCCGAGGAGGCCAGGCGCCGGGAGGCCGAGCTTTGGCCGGTGTTGGCTTGGGAGCCGCCCGGCGGGGACCACGCTGCTCGCAGGTTCCCGGCCGCGGTCGTCATGGTCCAGGAATGGGAGCGGCTGGCACGGGAGAGGCTTGTCGGCGCGCTGCGTGAGGTGTTCGGCGGCACGGACACCGGGTTGCCCGGGCAGGCGCTCGTCGTCCGGGGCGCCCCGGGGGCGATGCTGGTGCGGATTGCCGACCGAAAGGACGACATCCTGGTGGTCGGTGCCGGACAGCGGGGCCGGGTGCACCGGGCGCTGTCGCCGTCGGCCGGCCGCTTCTGCCTCGCCCATGCCACCTGTCCCGTCCTCGCGGTGCCGCCGTCCCCGCTGCAGGCGGCGCTGGCGTCCGTGCACCGGCGCAACACCTGGCGGCTGCGGCTGGACATGAGGGACCTCCAGAAGGAGTTCGAGACCGTGCCGCCCGACGCCTGAAGCGGCGGTTTTCGCCCCTCAGGAGGTGGTCGCTGCCGACGGTTCCGGCTGTTCGGGCCGCCGGTCCGGTGTGGTCGGCACGGTGAGCACCATGGTGAGCCCGCCGCCGGGGGTGTCCTCGGCGTGCAGGGTGCCGCCGATGGCCTCGGCGAAGCCGCGCGCGACCGCGAGGCCGAGACCGACACCGACGCCGCGGGGCGAGTCGCCGTAGCGCTGGAAGGGTTCGAAGATGCGGTCCTTGGCCTCGTCCGGGACACCGGGACCCCGGTCGACGACCCGCAGTTCGACACGGTCGGCAAGGGCACTCGCGGACACCAACACCCGTTCCCCCGGCGGGCTGTACTTGACGGCGTTCTCCACGACGTTTGCGACCGCCCGCTCCAGCAGGCCCCGATCCACGTGCACCATGGGCAGGGTCTCGGGGATGTCGAGCTCCACGCTGTCCTCGGGTACCCCGCCGAGCGTCATGGGCACGATCTCGTCGAGGTCGCTTTCGCGGACGATGGGCGTGACCGTGCCGGTCTGCAGGCGGGACATGTCCAGCAGGTTGCCGACCAGATGGTCGAGGCGGTCGGCGCCCTCCTCTATGGCCTCCAGCAGATCGGCCTGGTCCTGTTCGGACCATTCGACGTCGTCGGATCGCAGTGAGGTGACGGCGGCCTTGATGCCGGCGAGCGGGGTGCGCAGGTCGTGGCTGACGGCGGCGAGCAGGGCGGTGCGGATGCGGTTGCCCTCGGCGAGTTCCTTCGCCCGGTCGGCCTCGCTCTGCAGCCGCTGCCGGTCCAGGACCACGGCGGCCTGCGCGGCGAACGCGGCCAGCACCCGGCGGTCGGCGGCGGGCAGCACGCGGCCGCGCAGGGACAGGGCCATGTGGTCGCCGACGGGTACGTCGACGTCCGCGTCCTCAGGAATCCGCGCGGGCTCAGGCCCCACGCTGCCGGCGCAGGTCCAGGGCGCCGTCTCGCCGGTCCGCTCCAGCAGGGCCGCCGACTCCATGCCGAAGGTCTCGCGGACCCGTTCCAGCAGCGCCTCCAGAGTGGTTTCGCCGCGCAGGACGTTCCCGGCGAGGAAGGAGAGGATCTCGGACTCGGCGCGCAGTCGGGCCGCCTGGTGGGTGCGCCGGGCGGCGAGGTCCACCACGGACGCCACGGACACGGCGACCCCGACGAAGATCGCGATGGCGACGATGTTCTTCGGGTCGGCGATCGTCAGGGTGTGGACGGGCGGGGTGAAGTACCAGTTGAGCAGCAGGGAGCCGACCACCGCGGAGGCCAGCGCCGGGAAGAGCCCGCCGAGCAGGGCGGCGGCCACCGTCAGCGTCAGGTACAGCAGCATGTCGTTGGCGAGGCCGACGTCCGGGGCGGCGCTGGTGAGCAGCCATGTCAGCAGGACAGGTCCGAACACGCCGACGAGCCAGCCCCAGATGACCCGGGAGCGTCCGAGGCGCGTTCCTGGAGTCACCGGCAGTCCGCGGCCCTTGCCCACCTCGTCGTGCGTGATCAGGTGCACATCGAGGTCGGGCCCGGAGTCCCGGGCCACCGTCGCACCGACCCCCGGCCCGAAGACGTACTGCCAGCTGCGGCGGCGGGAGACGCCGAGGACGATCTGGGTGGCGTTGACGCCCCGGGCGAAGTCCAGCAGCGCGACTGGTATGTCGTCGCCGACGACGTGGTGGAAGGTGCCCCCGAGGTCCTCGACCAGCGTGCGCTGGACGGCGAGTTCCTTCGGGGAGGCGGCGGTCAGACCGTCGCTGCGGGAGATGTAGACGGCGAGCACCTCGCCCCCGGCGCCCTTCTCGGCGAGCCGGGCGGCACGCCGTATCAGGGTGCGTCCCTCGGGACCGCCGGTCAGACCGACCACGATCCGCTCGCGGGAGCCCCAGATCTTGGAGACCCGGTGTTCGCTGCGGTAGGCGTTGAGGTACTCGTCGACCCGGTCGGCCACCCACAGCAGCGCAAGTTCGCGCAGGGCGGTGAGGTTTCCGGGGCGGAAGTAGTTGGACAGGGCCGCGTCGACCTTGTCCGGCTTGTAGATGTTGCCGTGCGCCATCCGGCGCCGCAGTGCCTGCGGGGACATGTCGACCAGCTCGATCTGGTCCGCGCGGCGTACGACCTCGTCCGGGACGGTCTCCTGCTGCCGCACCCCGGTGATCGACTCGACGACGTCGCCCAGCGACTCCAGGTGCTGGATGTTGACGGTCGAGATCACGTCGATACCGGCGGCCAGCAGCTCCTCCACGTCCTGCCAGCGCTTGGCGTTGCGCGAGCCGGGGATGTTGGTGTGGGGCAGTTCGTCCACGAGCGCCACCTGGGGGCGGCGCGCGAGGACGGCGTCCACGTCCATCTCGGTGAAGACGCCGCCCCGGTAGGCGAGTTCCCGGCGCGGCACCTGCTCCAGGCCGTGCAGCATCACCTCGGTGCGCGGCCGGTGATGGTGTTCGACGAAGGCGACCACGCAGTCGGTGCCCCGCTCGATCCGGCGGTGTGCCTCCGACAGCATTGCGTAGGTCTTGCCGACGCCGGGTGCCGCGCCGAGGTAGATCCGGAGTCTGCCACGTGCCATGTCATCCCTCGAAGCGGTAGCCCATGCCGGGCTCGGTGATCAGATAGCGGGGCCGGGCGGGATCCGACTCCAGTTTCCGGCGGAGTTGGGCCATGTAGACCCGCAGATAGTTGGTCTTGTTGCTCTGCGAGACGCCCCAGACCTCCTGGAGCAGCTGTTTCTGGGTGATCAGCCGCCCGGGGTTGGTCACCAGGATCTCCAGCAGGTGCCATTCGGTCGGGGTCAGCCGTACGTCCCTGCCGTCCCGTACGGCCTTCTTGGCGAGCAGGTCCAGGGTGAAGTGCTCCGTCTCGACCAGTGTCGTCTCGGGGATCAGCGGCGTGTCCTCGGTCCGGCGGACGGCGGCCCGCAGCCGGGCGAGCAGCTCGTCCATGCTGAACGGCTTGGGGATGTAGTCGTCGGCACCGGCGTCGAGGGCGGACACCTTCTCGTCGGACGCCTGCCGGGCGGACAGCACCATGATCGGCACCCGGGTCCAGCCGCGCAGCGCCTTGATGATGTCGACGCCGTCCATGTCGGGCAGGCCGAGGTCGAGCAGGACCACGTCCGGCTGGCGTGCAGCCGCCAGGCGGAGCGCGGTGGCGCCGTCGGGCGCCGCGTCGACGCCGTAATGGCGCGCCTGCAGGTTGATGAGGAGTGCCCGTACGAGCTGCGGGTCGTCCTCCACCACGAGCACCCTGGTCATGGGTGTGTGCCTCTCCTGTCATGCCTGCGGGAGTCGGCGGAACCGGGATGCCTCCCCCGGCCGCCGACTCCCGTGTGGTCGCGTAAAGCCATCACTGCTTCGCTGCGAGGTCCTTGAGCGCGATGTTGAGCTCCAGGACGTTCACCTGCGGCTCGCCGATGAAGCCCAGGGTGCGGCCGGTGGTGTGGTCCTTGACCAGCTTCTCCACCGCGGCGACGGGCAGACCGTTCTTCGCGGCGACCCGGTGCACCTGGAGTTCGGCGTACTCCGGGGAGATGGCCGGATCCAGTCCGGAGCCGGAGGAGGTGACAGCGTCGGCGGGGACGTCGGCCGGCTTCACGGTGTAACCGGGGACCGAGTTGTCCTTCACCACGGCGTCCTTGGCGGCGAGGACCTGGGCGCAGAGCGTCTTGTCCGCGGGCTTGTCCGGGCACTTGCCGTTCACCGCGCCGCTGTCCGCGGACAGGTTGGTGGCACCGGACAGGATCAGCTGGTACCGCGTGTTGACGGAGTTGGTGCCGAGCCCGTTCTGCGGGCGGCCCTGGAACCACTTCAGGTCCGGGTCCGGGCTGGTCTGGCCCTTCTTCAGCGGCAGGTTGTACGTCTGCCCGATCAGCGACGAGCCGACGACCTTGCCGTCCGCCTTGATCTCCGAGCCGTTCGCCTTGTCGCCGAACAGCCCCTGGGCGATGCCGGTCACGACCAGCGGGTAGATGACGCCCGTCACCAGGGTCAGCACGAGGAGGGCCCGCAGGCCCGCCCCGAGCAACCGGACGGTGTTCGTTACGGAGTTGTTCATGGCGATCAGCCGATTCCGGGGATGAGGGAGATGAGCAGGTCGATGATCTTGATGCCGATGAAGGGCGCGATCAGGCCGCCGATGCCGTAGATCCCGAGGTTGCGCCGCAGCATCTTGTCGGCGCTGACCGGCCTGTACTGCACGCCCTTCAGGGACAGCGGCACCAGCGCGATGATGATCAGCGCGTTGAAGATCACCGCGGACAGGATCGCGGAGTCGGGCGAGGACAGGTGCATGATGTTCAGCTTGTCCAGGCCCGGGTAGACCGCCGCGAACAGCGCCGGGATGATCGCGAAGTACTTCGCGACGTCGTTGGCGATGGAGAACGTCGTCAACGCTCCCCGGGTGATGAGGAGTTGCTTGCCGATCTCGACGATCTCGATCAGCTTGGTCGGGTTGGAGTCGAGGTCGACCATGTTGCCGGCCTCCTTGGCGGCCGACGTACCGGTGTTCATCGCCACGCCGACGTCCGCCTGGGCCAGCGCCGGGGCGTCGTTGGTGCCGTCACCGGTCATCGCGACCAGCTTGCCGCCGGCCTGCTCCCGCTTGATCAGGGCCATCTTGTCCTCGGGAGTGGCCTCCGCGAGGAAGTCGTCGACGCCCGCCTCCTCGGCGATCGCCTTCGCGGTCAGCGGGTTGTCACCCGTGATCATGACCGTCTTGATGCCCATGCGGCGCAGCTCCTCGAACCGCTCCCGCATGCCCTCCTTGACGACGTCCTTCAGGTAGATGACACCCAGCACGCGGGCGCCCTTGTCGTCGTTCACGGCGACGAGGAGCGGGGTGCCGCCGGCCTCCGAGATGCGGTTCGCGATGGCGTCGGCGTCCTTGGCGACCGTGCCGCCCTGCTCTTGGACCCAGGCGATGACCGATGCGGTGGCGCCCTTGCGGATCTTCCGGCCGTCGACGTCCACACCCGACATACGGGTCTGGGCGGTGAACTCGATCCACTCCGCGTGCGCCAGCTCGCCCTGGTGGCGCTCGCGCAGCCCGTACTTCTCCTTCGCCAGGACGACGATGGAACGGCCCTCGGGCGTCTCGTCGGCCAGCGAGGAGAGCTGGGCCGCGTCGGCGACCTCCGCCTCGGTGGTGCCCTTGACCGGCGCGAACTCGGCGGCCTGACGGTTGCCGAGGGTGATGGTGCCGGTCTTGTCCAGCAGCAGCGTGGAGACGTCACCGGCGGCCTCGACCGCACGTCCGGACATGGCCAGGACGTTGCGCTGGACCAGCCGGTCCATGCCCGCGATGCCGATCGCGGACAGCAGGGCGCCGATCGTGGTCGGGATCAGGCAGACCAGCAGGGCCACCAGCACGACCATCGTCAGGTGCGTGTGGGCGAAGGTGGCGAACGGCGGCAGGGTCGCCACCGCCAGCAGGAACACGATGGTCAGCGAGGCGAGCAGGATGTTCAGCGCGATCTCGTTGGGCGTCTTCTGCCGGGCGGCGCCCTCGACCAGGTTGATCATCCGGTCGATGAAGGTCTCGCCCGGCTTCGTCGTGATCTTGATGACGATCCGGTCGGACAACACCTTCGTACCGCCCGTGACGGCCGAGCGGTCGCCGCCGGACTCGCGGATGACCGGAGCGGACTCACCGGTGATGGCCGACTCGTCCACCGAGGCGACGCCCTCGACGACGTCACCGTCGCCGGGGATGATGTCGCCGGCCTCGCAGACCACCAGGTCACCGATGGTCAGCGCGGTACCGGGAACCTGCTCCTCCGACGTGCCGTCCGCGAGGAGCCGCCGGGCGACGGTGTCGGTCTTGGCCTTGCGCAAGGTGTCGGCCTGCGCTTTGCCCCGGCCCTCGGCCACGGCCTCCGCCAGGTTGGCGAAGATCACCGTCAGCCACAGCCAGGCGCTGATGGTCCAGCCGAACCACTGGCCCGGGTGCTGGAAGGAGAAGACGGTGGTCAGCACCGAGCCGATCCACACCACGAACATCACGGGGGACTTGACCATCACCCGCGGGTCGAGCTTGCGGAACGCGTCCGGCAGCGACTTGACCAGTGCCTTGGGGTCGAAGAGGCCCGCTCCTACACGGCCCTCGGCGGGCTTGTGCCCGCTGGGGACGTCGCTGTGCGGCGCCCGGGTGGGAGTGGCTGTGGACATGGAGTCCTCTGAGCTCTCTATACGGGTGGTCATGACGCCAGCCCCTCTGCCAGTGGGCCGAGCGCCAGCGCCGGGAAGTACGTCAGACCGGTGATGATCAGGATCGCGCCCACGAGCAGCCCGGTGAACAGCGGCTTCTCGGTGCGCAGGGTGCCCGCGGTCACCGGTACCGGCTTCTGCTCGGCGAGCGAGCCGGCCAGCGCCAGCACGAACACCATCGGCAGGAAGCGGCCCAGCAGCATCGCGAGCCCGGTCATGGTGTTGTACCAGTCGGTGTTCGCGTTCAGGCCGGCGAAGGCCGAGCCGTTGTTGTTCGACGCGGACGTGAACGCGTACAGCACCTCGGAGAACCCGTGCGCACCGGAGTTGAGCATCGAGTGCGGCGGGGTCGGCAGCGCCATCGAGGCGGCCGTGAACACCAGCACCAGGGCGGGGGTGATGAGGATGTAGCAGGCGGCGAGCTTCATCTCGCGGCCGCCGATCTTCTTGCCCAGGTACTCGGGGGTGCGGCCGACCATCAGGCCGGCGATGAACACCGCGATCACGGCCATGATCAGGATGCCGTAGAGGCCGGAGCCGGTGCCGCCGGGCGTGATCTCGCCCAGCATCATGCTCAGCATGGTGATGCCGCCGCCGAGTCCGGTGAAGGAGGAGTGGAAGGAGTCCACCGCACCCGTCGAGGTGAGGGTCGTCGACACCGCGAAGATCGACGAGCCGCCGACGCCGAAGCGGACCTCCTTGCCCTCCATCGCCCCGCCCGCGGCCTGCAGCGCCGCGCCGTGGTGCGCGAACTCGGTCCACATCATCAGCGCGACGAAGCCGAACCAGATGGTGAACATCGTGGCGAGGATGGCGTACCCCTGCTTCACGTTCCCGACCATCACACCGAACGTGCGGGTCAGCGAGAACGGGATCACCAGGAGCAGGAAGATCTCGAATAGGTTCGTGAAGGGCGTCGGGTTCTCGAAGGGGTGGGCGGAGTTGGCGTTGAAGTAGCCGCCACCGTTGGTGCCGAACTCCTTGATGGCCTCCTGCGAGGCGACCGCGCCGCCGTTCCACTGCTGCGAACCGCCCATGAACTGACCGACCTCGTGGATGCCGGAGAAGTTCTGGATCGCACCGCACGCCACCAGGACGATCGCGGCGATCGCCGCGCCCGGCACCAGGATGCGCAGCGTGCCGCGCACCAGGTCGGCCCAGAAGTTGCCCAGTTCACCGGTGCGCGAGCGGGCGAAGCCGCGCACGAGCGCCACCGCGACCGCGATGCCCACCGCGGCGGAGACGAAGTTCTGCACGGTCAGACCGACGGTCTGCACGACGTGACCCATGGTCTGCTCGCCGTAGTACGACTGCCAGTTGGTGTTCGTCACGAACGACACGGCCGTGTTGAACGACTGCGCCGGGTTGACCGCGGAGAAGTGCAGCGAGCCGGGCAGCACGCCCTGCAGCCGCTGCAGCAGGTAGAGGAACAGGACGCTGACCGCCGAGAAGGCCAGCACACCGCGCAGATACGCGGGCCAGGTCATCTCGGTGTCAGGGTTGGCACCGATGGCCTTGTAGACCCACTTCTCCACCCGCAGGTGCTTGTCGGAGGAGTAGACCCGGGCCATGTAGGTGCCGAGCGGGATGTAGGCGAGCGCCAGCGCGCCGATCAGGGCGAGCAGCTGGAGCAGTCCTGCGAGTACGGGACTCATGTCGTGTCTCAGAACCTCTCCGGGAAGATCAGGGCGAGGACGAGATAGCCCAGCAGGGCGACGGCCACGACCAGGCCGACGATGTTCTCGACGGTCACAGCTTCGTCACCCCCTTGGCGACGAGGGCCACCAGCGCGAAACCCGCGAGCACGGTGACGACGAAGGCCAGATCGGCCATCGTGAACTCCTGAAGAGGTTCGGGGTTGGAACAAGGACGGTTAGAGGAAAGCGCCTCTCTGGCTGGATCCGGTCGCTTGTTGACGACCCTCTTACGGCCACGCCGACACCTTTGACGGGACTCTTACGACCCCTGGGCCGTACCGGTGGGCAGCCCGCCGTGACGGTCGGTGACCCCGCTCACAGCCGGAACCGCAGCCGGCAGATCACCGCGTCCGTCTCCCGCCGCACGGCGTGCGCGACGACGGCGCCCCGCTGGTTTTGCAGCAGCCGCTGCCACAGCCGCTCCGGCTCCGCCTCCGGGATCAGCACGGTGACCCGGGTGCCGGGCTCGGCGGCGGCCACCTCACGGACGTACGCGGCGATGGGACGGCCCAGGCTGCGCCGCCCGCAGGACAGACGCACCAGCGGCACCCCCGGGTCCCATTCCGCCCAGGACCGCTCCAGGGCGTGCAGCTGGGCCCGGTCCTCGGGGTCCGGGTAGGACACGGTCACCGCACGGACCTCGTCACCGAGCGAGGCCGCCGCCGACAGGGCCTCCGAGGTCAGCCGGGACAGGGACGACACGGGCACGACTACCAGCGAGCGCTCTCGGTACGGGGCATCCGGTATGCGACCGAGCCCGAGGCGCTCACCGATCCGGCCGTAGGCACGGTGCACAGTCTCGAATCCGACCACCAGCAGCGGCAGGGCAATCGCGATCAGCCACGCCCCCTCAGTGAACTTGCTCGCCGTGACGACGACGGTCGCGACCCCGGTCAGCACCGCGCCGAACCCGTTCAGCAGGGCCTTCCCGCGCCACCCCGGGCCCCGCTCCAGGCGCCAGTGCCGGACCATGCCGATCTGGGCGATCGTGAAGCCGACGAACACACCGATGGCGAACATCGGCACCAGGGTGTTGGTGTCGCCGCCGGAGAAGACCAGCAGCGCGGCCGAGACCACGGCGAGCGCGAGAACGCCGTGCCGGTGCACCTGACGTTCGGCTCTCAGGGCGAAGACGTGCGGCGCGTAGTTGTCCCGGGCGAGCAGCTTCAGTAGCACCGGCAGCCCGCCGAAGGAGGTGTTCGCGGACAGCGCCAGAAGGATCATCGTCGCGAACTGGATGACGTAGAAAGCCCAGTTGTGGCCGAGCGAGGCGTCCGCGAGCTGGGCGAGGACCGTGACGCCCTCGACCGGCTGGAGGTGGAAGCGGCCGATCAGCACCGACAGGCCGATCAGCATCAGTCCGAGCACGGCGCCGAGGGCGACCTCCGCCCGCTGGGCCCGCCTCACGCGCGGCACCCGGAAGGAGGGAACGGCGTTGGCGATGGCCTCCACGCCGGTCAGCGCGGCACACCCCGAAGCGAATGCCTTCAGCAGAAGCAGCGCCCCTACGGTCGAGGCGTTGTCCGCGACGACCGAGGCATGCCCGGCCGCCGTCGCCGTACTCGCCGGGTGGGACCTGAACAGGCCAACGATGATCAGTATGAAGATAGAGCCGACGAAGACGGCCGTCGGCACGATGAACGCCTTCGCCGACTCCACGATCCCCCGCAGATTGACGCCGGTGATCAGCGCGAGCACCGCCAGGCACAGCCACAGCCGGTCGCCGTACAGGGCGGGGAAGGCGGAGGTGAGTGCCGCCACGCCGGCCGTGACGGCGACGGCGACGTTGAGGACGTAGTCCAGCACCAGCGAGGCGGCGGCCACCAGGCTGGTCCGCGCCCCCAAGTGCGTCTTCGCCACCGCATAGGAGCCGCCGCCGTCCGGGAAGGCCGCGATCACCTGACGGTAGGAGGCCACCAGCACCGCCAGCAGGGCCGCGATGGCCAGCGTCACCGGCAGCGTGAAGCCCAGCCCGTGCGCGCCCGCCGCGGCCAGGACCAGCACGATCGCCTCGGGGCCGTACGCCACCGACGCCATCGCGTCCAGGGAGAGCGCCGCGAGCCCCGTGACGGCGGTCAGCCGGTGACGTTCGCCGGTATCAGGCGGCTCCTCGCCGGCGGGGACGGCATCCGGCTGCTCGGTGGTCAGGACGGACATGGGCGCGTGCTCCTTCTTCCCTGGGCCGCGCACCAAGGCCGAGGCGCGCGGGTGCACCCAGGTTCTGACCGTTTCCCGCCGCATCCGAGCGTCCTTGCGGCATCTTCGCGCTCAACCGGTCGTCCTTAACGTGGCCTTGACGGGCATCTGCGTCAGAGCCCTATCAAGGTCCGCCGATCTGCTTTCCCATGTCGCTACCGTCTGTGTCATGGGACGCCCTGATGAACCAGGCGCGGCGGTGAACGATTTGGAGTGGACGCGGGAGTTGTGGAGCGCTGTGCGCTGCGCCGGCGTGCTGCTCTGCCTGCTGGTCCTGGTCGACTGGGGCTCCAGCCGGATCGCCGTGTGGCGCGCCGTCCTGTGGGTCGCCGTTGCCGGGCTGCTCTTCGTCGTGCTGTATCCCGCCCGGGTGTCCGCCGGCGGGAACTGGCTGACTTCGCGCCGACTGGTGCGCGAGCACCGCGTACGGACGGATCTGCTGGTGACGGTCCGCTGCCTGGACGGCGTCTCCCCACGGCTCCTGCTGCGCGACGCCCTGGGCGGCCGCGTCGAGATCGACCCCGAGGTCCTGGTGCGCAACCCGCAGCTGTGGTTCCGTCTGGACGAGGGCGCACAGAAGGCGGCGGCCGACGGCCTGCTGCTGTGCGGGCAGACCGCGCTGCGCCAACTCTCGGCCCGTATGGACCGCGAGACCGCGCGGGCCGTGTTCAAGGCATCCGGACTGGACTAGGGCCACAACGGCGGGCGAAGCCTGTGTTGCGCTGATCGTCAGTTCCGTCTTCATTGACGATGCCGTGGGTCCGCCCGTCGCCGGAGATCCACAGGTCTGCAGAGGTGTCGAGCAAAAATGGAGTGCGGAAAGGTGATCGAAAACCATTTACCTCGAACTGCACCACCTTGTCAGGCCAACTGACGGAAGCTGAGAGCCGTCAGCCGCCGACCGGCTGAATGAAGCTCAGTCCCTACGGTTCGCCGGATGCGGCTGCACTCCCGTCATGAGGATGTCCAGCCCACGCCGCGTGGTCGCCAGGACCACCCGGTCACCAGCCCGGAGCACCCGGCCCTGTGACGGACGCCAGTCGAAGCCGGACCGGTTCAGGCGCAGGCCGGTCAGCGTGTCCATGGAGGAAATCTGCACGTGGGGCCCGCGGCACCGACGGCGAGCACCCGCCACTCGTTCTTCCGGAACGCCTCGTGCACCGAGCGCCCCTCCAGCTCCGGATGTCCGGCCACGTCCACGCAGGTGAACAGCAACGAGCCCCGCTCGACCGGCATCACGCCAAGCACATGCCGGCCCATCATGGCGGCGGCGAAGGACGGGGCGGCCAGCGCGGAAACACTTCGGCTGCGGGTGAGCGCGTCCGGGTACGAGGCGCGCAGGGTGCGCTGAACGGTCGCCGCCAGGTCGTCGTCGTACAGCCGCATGACCACCCGCACCTGTGGATTGGTCTCGCGAGCGGCCATGACGATGTCCAGGTTCTGGCCGTCATCGCGGGTCAGGACGAGCAACGAGCGGCTGTGCCGGACCCGGGCGAGGTCAAGTACGCCGGGGGCGGTGGCGTCCTGAATGATCAGTGGCACGCCGAACTCGCGGGCGAGCGCGACGCCCCGCGCATGCGGGTCGCGTTCGATCACCACGACCTGGTGGTCGGTGGTGCGCAGCCGGGCCAGCACACTCGCACCGATCTTGCCGAGGCCGACGAGGACGATGTGGCCGGTCGTGTCCTCGTCGGGAGGGTGGCTCGCGGAGGCGGCGCGGAAGGCTTCGGTGGCGTTCAGCGTGGCGGCCACGACGAGTGGCAGGACGGCCAGGCCCACGAAACCGGCGACGAGCTGGAGGATGCGGCGGGCGACGGACTCGTTCGTGGCTGGATCGCCCATGGTGAAGATGTCCAGCATCGGCAGGTACAGGTTCTTCCACCACGGGTGCTCGTCCGCGAACAGCGCGGTCGCCGCGGCCAGGGCCAGCACCATGGCGCCGAGCGCGCCGAAGACAGCGGTGACCTCGCGGGAGAGGAAGACCTTCCACGGCAGGTGCGCCAGCCGCGCCCGCAGCCATGCGCCCGTGCGGCCGCGGCGGCTGCGGCGGGCGGGTTCGGGCGCGTGGTGGTGGGTGACCTCCTCCAGCATCAGCCGGCCGTGCGTGAATTGCCGGTGGTAGGCGGTCCCGGTGTCAGGCAGAAGCTGGGTGCCGTCCTCCCCCGGTGTCTCCGGGCTGTCCTCGCTCGCCGGGTCGTCCTGGTGAGCGCCGGAGAGGACGGCGAGGGTGGCAAGGTCGGTGGTCCGCGACGGGCTGCCGGCCGGGCGTACGACACCGCGGAAGACCTTGTCCTCGACCTGGAGGGTGTGTCCGTGGCCGACGGCGGCGGCCGCCACCAGTTCGGGTACGGCGGTATCGGCATCCGACAGCACCGTGGTGGAGGTGTCCTGCACGGGGTCCTCGACCCGGCCGGCGGCGCGGTCCAGCAAGCGCTCCAGGTGACGTCCGCGCTCACGGTGGAACATACGCACCACCAGCCGCACCGACGGGTTCAGAGTGCGGGCCAGCAGCGCGGCGGTCATGTTGACCTGATCGTCACGGTAGGTGAGGGCGAGCGCGGCGGCCCGCTCGACACCGGCGGCCCGCAAGGCTCGCTCGTCCGGGCGCGCCGAGACCAGCAGCTCGACCGGCGAGCGAGGGTCGTCGTGCAGCGCGGCGATCTGGGCGCCGTACTCGTCGTCCCGGGACGGCACCACCACGGTGACGACCTCGCCGCACACCGCGTCGAGTTCGAGCGCGAGCCGGTGCGCGAGTCCGTCGTCACCGCAGATCACCATGTGCTGGGAGCGTTGCCCAAGTTCTGTGCGTAGATGGAGAGTTGACGTCACATCGACAAGGAACGGCGGGAGGGGCGGCCACGTTCCAGCAGGCGGCGGATCCGGCGTCAGGATCGCGTCAGGAGATCCGTCGCGCCTGGTTCACCTCCGTGCCGGTCCCGCTGTGTCCAGTGCGGCCCCCGTCTGGTCGGCCAGCGTCACCGCGACCAGCCGGGCCTGGACGGAGGGTACGTCGCCGGGGCGGGGGGTGAGCATGAACCGGCCGAGGTAGTGGCCGTTGCCGTAGGCACGCAGCTCGACCTCACCATCGGGCCAGCCGTCGATGTCCGGGTTCCAGGTGCGTCGGCCCACCGTCACGCTGCCGTCCTTCTCCAGGCGCGGCGGCCGGCCGATGAGGGTGCCGTACTCGAAGCGGCAGGCGCGCAGGTTGAGCAGGTCGGTCAACTCGGTGCGGACGTGGTCGACCACGGTGTCCGCCGAGTTGGCGGACTGGACGAGGTCGGCCGTGCGGTGGATGCGCGCCAGGTAGGCCGCGTCCGTCACCGTCATGACCTCCAGGCGGCGGGTCCTCGCGGCGAGTTGGGAGACGATCAGCCCAACGGCAAGCAGCAGCACGGCCGTCTCGATGTCGGCCGAGGCCGTGATGTCGAAGGTCTGGTACGGCCGGGTGAGGAAGAAATCGAACCAGGCGGCCGCCGACAGCGCCGCGACCACGCCTGCCGTACGGCTGCCGAGCGCTGCCACAGCGACGACCACGACGACGAGAACGAGTGCGGCGTTCGTGTGCGTGAGGCTCGCGCGGAACGGGACAAGCGCCAGGGCCACCAGGAACGGGGTGGCCAGGCCCGCCGCCAGGGCGAGCCGGTCGCGCAGCGACCAGGTGCTGGGCTTGGCGCGGGTTCCTCCCCCGCGGTGCAGCTTCCACGTGCCGGTCAGGGTGCTCATCACGCACCTCCTACAGTCTGCTCGGTCGGTCCGGCACCCACCGCCTGTGCCGCGAACGGCAGCGACACCACCATGGTAAGGCCGCCGCCGGGAGTGTCCTCGGGGCTGAGAGTGCCGTTCATCGCCTCGGTCAGGCCCCGCGCGAGGGCGAGGCCCAGGCCGAGGCCCGTGGTGTTGTCGGTGTCGCCGAGCCGCTGGAACGGCTCGAATAGACGGTCGCGGCCGTCGGCGGGGAGTCCGGGCCCCCGGTCCACCACCCGCAGCTCAACCCGCCCGGCCAGGGCACTGGCAGTGACCAGCACCTTCTTGCCCGCCGGGGTGTGCCGGGCGGCGTTGCCGACCAGGTTGGCGATCACCCGCTCCAGCAGCGGCGGATCGGCCAGCACCACGGGAATGTCCTCGACGTCCGCCACCTCGGCCACCGCCACGTCGGCCAGTGCCATGGGCAGCACCTCCTCCAGGGAGGTGGGACGCAGGCTCAGGGGAAGAACGCCAGCCTCCAAGCGGCTGAGGTCGAGGAGGTTCTCCACCAGGCGGTTGAGCTTGGCCATGGACTCGTCGGCGGTGGCGAGGAGTTCGTCGCGGTCTTCCGCTGAGAAGGCGACGTCCTGGCTGCGTAGGGAGGTGACGGCGGCCCAGCCGGCGGCGAGCGGGGTGCGCAGGTCGTGGCCGACGGCCCGCAGCAGCGCCGTACGCAGCCGGTCGGCGGCCTTCACCGGCTCCACCTCGGCCGCCGCCTCGGCCAGCCGGGCCCGCTCCACCGCGGAGCCCACGTGCGCGGCGAACGCGGCCAGCACCCGCCGCTCGGACGACGACAGCGTGCGGCCCTTCAGTACGAGCCAGGCGCCGGGCCCGGCAGCAACAGCCGTCGTCCCCGTCTCATCGGGCGGCTCGTCCATCAGGTCCGCCGATTCCATCCCGAAGGTCTCCCGGGTGCGCTCCAGCAAGGCCGGGATGGTCGCCTCGCCGCGCACGATGCTGCCCGCTAGCGACGACATGGTCTCCGCCTCGGCCGTCGCCCGTGCCGAGCGGCGGGACAGCCGCAGCGACCGGTCCACGACCGCAGCCACGACTGCCGCCACGACCACGAACACCCCCAAGGCCACCAGGGCGTTCGGGTCGTCCAGCGTGAAGGCGCCGATGGGCGGGATGAACCAGTAGTTGAGCAGCAGGGACGCCGTCACCGACGCGATCACCGCGGAGGCGACCCCGCCTATGCAGGCCACGCCCACCACGGCGAGCAGGAACAGCAGGGCCTCGCTGGTCAGGTTCAGCGTGCCCCGCAGCTGGGCGAGGACGGCGGTGAGGAGGACCGGCAGCACCAGTCCGGCCACCGGGCCCGCGATCAGCCGGGCCGTGGACAGTGTGCGGCGCCGGGACGGGAGCAGGGTGCCGCGCCCGGCACGCTCGTGCGTGACCCGGTGCACGTCGATGTCGCCGGACAGCTCGGTGACCGTCTCCCCCGTGCCGGGCCCGGTCAGGAACCGGGCCAGCCGCCCACGGCGGCTCGTACCCAGCACCAGCTGGGTGGCGTTCTCGGCGCGGGCGAACTCCACCAGCGCGGTCGCGACGTCGTCGCCCACGACCGAGTGGTAGCTGCCCCCGAGGTCCTCCACGAGCCGGCGCTGCCGGGCCAGCGAGGCGTGCGAGACACCGGCGGCGAGGCCGTCGCTGCGGGCCACGTGCACGGCCAGCAGATCGCCGCCGGCGGACCGGTCGGCGATCCGGGCGGCCCGCCGTACCAGCGTGTCGCCCTCCGGCCCGCCGGTCAGCGCGACCACCACCCGCTCCCGGGTCTCCCACACCCGCCCGATCCCGTGCTGAGTGCGGTACTCCTGCAGCGCCTCGTCCACCCGGTCGGCCACCCACAGCAGCGCCAGCTGCCGCAGGGCCGTCAGATTGCCGGGCCGGAAGTAGTTGGCCAGCGCGGCGTCGATCTTCTCCGGGGCGTAGATGTTCCCGTGCGCCATGCGCCGGCGCAGCCCCTCGGGCGGCATGTCCACCAGCTCGATCTGCCCGGCCCGCCGTACCACCTCGTCCGGCACCGTCTCGTGCTGCGGCACCCCGGTGATCTTCTCGACCACGTCGTTGAGGGATTCCAGGTGCTGGACGTTCAGCGCGCTGATCACGTCGATGCCGGCGTCGAGCAGGGCCTCGATGTCCTGCCAGCGCTTGGGATTGCGGCCGTCGCCGGGGACGTTGCTGTGGGCGAACTCGTCCACGATCGCCACCTGCGGGCGGCGCGCCAGCACCGCGGCCAGGTCCATCTCCTCGAAGCCGCCGCCGCGGTAGGTGCAGGCCAGGCGCGGGACGGTCTCCAGGCCGTCGAGCATCGCCTCGGTGCGCGGACGCCCGTGGCACTCCACGAACCCCACCACCACGTCCGCGCCGCGCTCGGCACGGCGGCGTCCCTCGTCGAGCATCCGGTAGGTCTTGCCGACCCCCGGGGCCGCCCCGAGGTAGACCTTCAGTCGTCCGGGCCGTACGTCACTCATCGCCGCCGACGCGCTCCGCTCACTGAGTCAAATTCCCTTGCACTGAAGGGTTCCTCCTCCAAGGAAGCCGCTTCGCGGGGCACGCGGTGCACGTGTTAGCGGTTCCTTGGCGGCAGTCTCGGGGACCTTGACACTGTCTTGACGTGACCTGGCCCGATAGGGTGAGGACAGGTGTGCCGGGAAGTCTGGTCGGCCGGGAGCCGGAGCGGCTTCCGCAATCCCAGGGGGACGGCATGCGCAGCGTCGGTACGGTTCTCGCCCTCGTGGTCCTCGCCACGGTGGTCGCCACCTTCGCGCGCCGCTGGCGCATCCCCGCCCCCTCCCTGCTCGTGGTCGCCGGTCTCGCGGTGGCGCTGCTGCCGGGCACCCCGCAGATCCAGATCAGCCCCCAGATCATCGGCCTCGTCGTCCTCCCGCCCCTGCTGTACGCGAGCGCCGAGGACATGCCCTGGCGGGAGTTGCGGGCGGTGTGGAAACCGGTCGGGATCCTCGCCATCGGCCTGGTGCTCGCCTCCGCGGCGGCCGTCGCCGCCGTGGCGGTGCTGGTCACGCCCCTGTCCTGGCCGATGGCGTTCGTCCTGGGCGCGGTGGTGGCCAGCACCGACCCCGTGGCGGGCACCCCGCACGGCCGCCGCCCCGCCCGGCCCCCCACAGTGCAGGTGCGCGTTCGGCGGGGGCGCGGTGCCGCCCACCACCGACCCGGTGGCGGTCACCGCGCTCGGCCGCCGCCTCGCCCTGCCCCCGAGAGTGCAGGTCCTCGTCCAGGCGGAGAGCCTGTTCAACGACGCGACCTCCCTGGTGCTGGTCCGGGTGGCGGCGGGCATCGCCATTGCCTCGGCCGCCGCGAACTGGGGCGCGGCGAGCGGCCAGTTCTTCCTGCTCGCGGGCGGCGGCACGGTGATCGGGACGGCGGTGGCCGGAGTGGTCACCCTGATCCGGCGCCGCACCGAGGACCCGGTCCTGGAGACGGTGATCGCCCTGGTCACCCCGTACGCCGCCTACCTGCTCGCGGAGGCCGCGCACACCTCCGGGGTGACCTCCTGCGTGGTCGCCGGGGTGGTGCTGGGCGGCCGGGGCGACCGGCTGACCAACGCCCGCATCCGCCTCCAGCTGCACGCGGTGTACGGCACCGTCGTCTTCCTGCTGGAGAGCGTCGTCTTCTCCCTGATCGGGCTGGCTCTCCCCGGCGAGGTGCGGGCGCTGGCCGACGGCGGCAGCTCCTGGCCGCTGTACGCCCTCGCCGTCGCCGCCACCCTCGTCGCCGTACGCCTGCTGTGGCTGGCGCCCCTGTCGGCGGTCGTGCAGCGCAAGGGCGGGATCGGCCGGCCGAACTGGCGGATACCGATGGTGCTGACCTGGGCGGGCACCCGCGGCGTGATGCCGCTGGCCGCCGCGCTGTCCATCCCCGAGGTCGCGAAGAACGGCAGCCCGCTCACCGACCGGCCGCTGGTCCTGGTCCTGACCACCTCGGTCGTCGTGGTCACCCTCGTCGTCCAGGGTTTCACCCTCGCCCCGGTCGTCCGCGCCTCCGGCATCGCCCTGGAGCCCGCCCACACCGCCCGCGAGGAGGCCGAGGCCCGCTCCCACCTCGCCCACGCCGGCCTCGCCCGCCTGGAGGAACTCGCAGAGCTGGAGGTCGTCTCGGATGTCGTCCTCGACCGGCTGCGCCGTGGCCTGAACGCCCGCCTCGACGACGCCCGCGACCGGCTCTCCGAGAGCAACGGCACCGCCGCGGCCACCGAGTCCGCCGACCGGGTCTACCGTCAACTGCGCCGCGATCTCATCGCGGTGGAGACAACTGAGTTGCAGCGCCTTTACGACACCCACCGCATCAGCGACACCAGCCGCCGCAGGCTGCAGCGCGCGCTGGATCTCGAGGAAGCCCGGCTGGCGGACGCCTGACGGAACTCGGCCGGCCTGGGCCGCAACCCGAGCAAGGACAGCAGGGCGGCCACCGCCGGCAACCCGCTTGCCCAGGGAAGCAAGCCGTTCACCGTCGAGCGGCCGTCCTGGACGGAGGACGTGAAGTGGGCGCGTCTCAGACCGAAGGAGATCCGACAGCGGCCTGGCGGCAGTTTGCCTTCGGCGGGCAATGAATGGGACGGACGGCCATGGGCTACTGCACCGCCTCCCGCGGGACAGGCGTTCCGGCAGGAGCCGAGACCACGCGCGCCGACCGATCAGTACCGGTGGCCATTGATCGGAGCGAGTCGACCCCCACGCGTCAAGGACTCATCAAAGAAGCCGCTGAAGTCATTACAAATCCGCTAATGAGACTGGCCAAACGACCGGCCTGAAACTGTGCTGAATAAGACCGGTCTTTCACCCGGCACCATCCTTTCCGCGCGTCCACATTGGCGCACTGCAGCCGAGCATCCCCTTCCTGTCTTCGCCACGGGGGTGTCATACATGCCGGATATCGGATTCATCGTTCTCGTCATCGCCGCGTTCGCTCTGATCGGTCTGATCGCCAAGGGAGTGAGCCGGCTGTGAGCCTGGACAACATCGTCGGCCTGGTCGTCGCCGTCTGCCTGGTGATCTACCTGGTCCTGTGCCTCATCTTCCCCGAGAAGTTCTAGCTGCGTCCCACACAGTCCGTAGCTGGAGAGGTTCTCCATGAACGCCACTCTCGCGGGCTGGCTGCAGATCATCGCCCTGGTCGGTGCGCTGGCCCTGACCTTCCGCCCGCTCGGCGACTACATGGCCCATGTCCTCACCTCCCCCCGTCACTGGCGCGCGGAGCGCCTGGTCTACCGGGTCGGCGGCGTGCACGCGGACGCCGAGCAGACGTGGCCCGGCTATCTGCGCAGCGTGCTTGCGTTCTCCGTGGTCTCGGTGCTGTTCCTCTACGGCTTCCTGCGGCTGCAGAACCATCTGCTGCTCTCCCTCGGCACGAAGCCGGTCGCGCCCGACCTGTCCTTCAACACCGCCGCTTCCTTCGTCACCAACACCAACTGGCAGGCGTACTCGGGCGAGTCGGCCCTGGGCCATCTGGTGCAGATGGCGGGCCTGGCGGTGCAGAACTTCGTCTCTGCGGCGGTCGGGATCGCCGTGGTCGCGGCCCTGATCCGCGGGTTCACCCGGAAGAAGACCGACCGGGTCGGCAACTTCTGGCAGGACCTCACCAGGGTAGTCCTGCGGGTCCTGCTGCCGATCTCGCTGGTCATGGCGGTCGTGCTGGTCGCCGCGGGCTCGGTCGAGAACTTCCACGGCTTCCAGTCGATCACCACTATCGCCGGACAGCACCAGTCCATCCCCGGCGGCCCGGTCGCCTCCCAAGAGGCCATCAAGGAGCTGGGCACCAACGGCGGTGGGTTCTACAACGCCAACTCCGCCCACCCCTTCGAGAACCCCAATCCGTTCACCAACTGGCTGGAGATCTACCTGCTGCTCGCGATCGGCTTCTCGCTGCCGCGCACCTTCGGCACGATGGTCGGCGACAAACGGCAGGGCTACGCCATCGTCGCCGTGATGGCGCTGATCTGGGCCGCCTCGGTGGCCGTCGTCACCGCCAACGAGCTGCACAGCGTGAGCAGTTCGGCAGGACACGCGGCAGGCGGGATGATGGAGGGCAAGGAGCAGCGCTTCGGGATCTGGGCTTCGGCTCTGTTCGCCGTGTCCACGACCCTGACGTCCTGCGGGGCGGTCAACTCCTTCCACGACTCGTACACGCCGGGCGGCGGCGGCCTGACGATCTTCAACATGATGCTCGGCGAGATCGCGCCGGGCGGCACCGGATCCGGCCTGTACGGGATCCTGATCCTGGCCGTCGTGGCGGTCTTCATCGCCGGCCTCATGGTCGGCCGCACGCCCGAGTATCTCGGCAAGAAGCTGCGTGGCCGGGAGATGAAGTACGCCTCGCTGTACATCCTCACCACCCCGGCGATCGTGCTGGTCGGCACCGGTGTCGCGATGGCGCTGCCCGGTGAGCGGGCGGCGATGCTCAACCACGGTCCGCACGGCTTCTCCGAAGTGCTGTACGCCTTCACCTCGGCCGCCAACAACAACGGCTCCGCGTTCGCCGGGCTGAGCGCGAACACCGTCTGGTACAACACCGCGCTCGGTCTCGCGATGCTCCTAGGCCGCTTCCTGCCGATGGTGTTCGTGCTGGCGCTGGCCGGATCGCTCGCCCAGCAGCAGCCGGTGCCCATCACAGCGGGCACACTGCCCACCCACCGGCCGCAGTTCGTCGGGCTGCTGTCCGCCGTGATCCTCATCGTCGTCGGCCTCACCTACCTGCCCGCGCTCGCGCTGGGGCCGCTCGCGGAAGGGTTGCACTGATGCCCACCACCACCTTGGAAGCCAAGGCGCCGAAGGGCCCGCCGGAGGCCGAACCGCACCGGATCTCCGGGGGAATGATGGAGCCCAGGCTGCTTCTCGCCTCCGCCCCCGACGCGCTGCGCAAGCTCGACCCGCGCCTGATGGTCAAGAACCCCGTGATGTTCGTCGTCGAGGTCGGCGCGGTGCTGACCACCCTGTCGGCGATCAGGGACCCGAGCGTCTTCGCCTGGGTCATCACCGTCTGGCTCTGGCTGACCGTGCTCTTCGCCAACCTCTCGGAGGCGGTCGCGGAGGGACGCGGCAAGGCGCAGGCGGAGACACTGCGCCGGACGAAGAGGGACACCATGGCCCGCCGTGTCATCCGTGACGGGCAGCCCGGCGCACCGGAGGTCACCGAGGAGGTCCTGGGCACCGACCTCCGGCTCGGCGATCACGTCGTGGTCGAGGCCGGCGAGATCATCCCAGGTGACGGCGATGTGGTCGAGGGCATCGCGAGCGTGGACGAGTCCGCGATCACAGGTGAGTCGGCTCCGGTGATCCGCGAATCGGGCGGCGACCGCTCCGCCGTGACGGGCGGAACGAAGGTGCTCTCCGACCGCATCGTGGTGCGGATCACCTCGAAACCCGGGGAGACCTTCATCGACCGCATGATCGCACTCGTGGAGGGCGCGGACCGGCAGAAGACACCGAACGAGATCGCGCTGAACATCGTCCTGGCCTCGTTGACCATCGTCTTCCTGGTCGCTGTGGTGACCCTGCAACCGTTCGCCATCTTCGCTGGCGCCGAGCAGTCGATCGTCATCCTCGTGGCGCTGGTCGTCGCCCTGATCCCGACCACGATCGGCGCGCTGCTCTCCGCGATCGGCATCGCGGGCATGGACCGGCTCGTACAGCGCAACGTGCTGGCCATGTCCGGGCGCGCCGTGGAAGCCGCGGGCGATGTCAACACCCTGCTGCTGGACAAGACCGGCACGATCACCCTGGGCGACCGGCAGGCCGCCGAGTTCCTGCCGGTCAGCGGCGTGGACCTGGACACGCTGGCGGACGCCGCCCAGTTGTCCTCGATCGCCGATGAGACGCCCGAAGGGCGCTCGATCGTGGTCCTCGCCAAGGAACGTCACGCGCTGCGTGCACGGACCGAGGGCGAGCTGGCGCACGCACAGTTCGTCCCGTTCACCGCGCAGACCCGCATGTCAGGGGTGGACCTCGACGACGAACTGGACAACCGCTCCCTGCGGAAGGGCGCGGCCACGGCGGTGATGCGCTGGGCCCGCGAGCACGGCGGCCACCCCACCGACGAGGTCGGTCCGCTGGTCGACGGCATCTCCGCCAGCGGCGGCACTCCGCTGGTCGTCGGCGAGGTGGTACGACGGGGAGGGGTCGAGAGCGCCCGGATCCTCGGTGTCATCCACCTCAAGGATGTCGTCAAACACGGCATGCGGGACCGCTTCGACGAGCTGCGCCGCATGGGCATCAAGACTGTCATGATCACGGGTGACAACCCGCTGACCGCGAAGGCGATCGCCGAGGAGGCAGGCGTCGACGACTTCCTCGCCGAGGCCACCCCCGAGGACAAGATGGCCCTCATCAAGCGGGAGCAGGCCGGCGGCAAGCTCGTAGCGATGACCGGCGACGGCACCAACGACGCCCCCGCGCTCGCGCAGGCGGACGTCGGCGTCGCGATGAACACGGGCACGTCGGCCGCCAAGGAGGCCGGCAACATGGTCGACCTCGACTCCAACCCGACCAAGCTCATCGAGATCGTCGAGATCGGCAAGCAACTCCTCATCACCCGCGGCTCGTTGACCACCTTCTCCATCGCCAACGACATCGCCAAGTACTTCGCGATCATCCCCGCGATGTTCGCCAGCGTCTACCCGGGCCTGCACCATCTCAACATCATGGGCCTGCACAGCCCGACCTCGGCCATCTCCTCCGCGATCATCTTCAACGCGCTGATCATCATCGCGCTGATCCCGCTGGCCCTGCGCGGCGTCCGCTACCGGCCGTCCTCCGCGGCCGCGCTGCTCAGCCGCAACATCTGGATCTACGGCCTCGGCGGCCTGGTACTGCCCTTCCTCGGCATCAAGGCGATCGACCTCATCGTCCAGTTCGTCCCCGGACTGCACTGACCGACAAGGAGGGCGATCTTCGTGCTCGGCTCTCTCGCCCATGTGGTCCGCCACCACCTGGCGGCCCTACGCATGCTGCTGGTGTTCACCGTGATCACCGGCATCGCCTATCCGCTGGCGGTCACCGGCATCGCCCAGGGCATCTTTCCGCACCAGGCCAACGGATCCGTGATCAACGACAACAGGCGTCCGGTCGCCTCCGCCCTCATCGGCCAGAACTTCGGCCTCCCGCTGCGCAAAGACCAGACCACGCCAGCACCCGATCCCAGGTGGTTCCAGCCCCGTCCGTCCGCGGCGGGAAGCACCGGCTACGACGCGAGCAGCTCCGGCGCCTCCAATCTCGGCCCCAACAACACCACGCTGGTGAAGACGATCGCTCAGCGCCGCGCCGCGGTGGCCGCGTTCGACGGCGTCCGGCCGAGCAGCGTTCCCGCCGACGCGGTCACCGCCTCCGGCTCCGGTCTCGACCCGGACATCTCACCCGCGTACGCCTACGAGCAGGTGAACCGGGTGGCGAAGGCCCGTGGGCTGGGCCCGGCCGCGGTCCGGGGGCTCGTCGCCGCGCACGTCAGCGGCCGCCAGCTGGGATTCCTGGGTCAGGAAAGTGTCAATGTCGTCCGGCTCAACCACGATCTGGCCGCATTGAAGCAACGATGAACATGCACTGCAGCCCATGCGTCACCCTGTCCGGTTCCGCGAGCTCCCCCTCGCCGGACCAGGCCGTGTGACACCTGGCGCAAGATGGCCGCCGGCTCAAAGAGAGGGACGGGACCGAGATGACGCGTCACGTGCTGGTCGTCGACCACGAGCCGCAGCTGTTGCGCGCCCTGGACGTGAGTCTCACGGCGCAGAGCTACGCCGTCGCCACCGCGCCCGACGCCACCATCGCCCTCAGCCTCGCCGCCGACAAGCCGCCCGACGCCGTCATCGTCGACCTCGACCTCCCGGACCTCGACGGCACCGACGTCATCACCGGCCTGCGGTCCTGGTCGTCCATGCCGGTCATTGCGCTGTCGGAGCATGCCGCACCCGCCGACGTCGCCGAAGTGCTGGACGCCGGCGCCGACGACTACGTGACCAAGCCGTTCGCCATGGAGGAGCTGCTGGCCCGGCTGCGTGCCGTGCTGCGCCGCGCGGACTGCTCCGGCGGACCTCGGACCGTCACCCTCGGCGAGTACGTCATCGACTTGCCCGCCTGCACCGTCGTGGGCGATGCGGGCCGCGGCGCGCCCGTCCACCTTTCCCCGACGGAATGGCGGCTGCTCGCCACGCTGCTGCGCAATCCGGGACGGCTGGTCACCGGCCGTCAACTGCTGCGCGACATCTGGGGACCGGGTCACGACGAGCACTCCAACTACCTGCGCATCTACATGTCGGCCCTGCGCCACAAACTCGAGCCCGACCCGGCCCATCCGCGCTACCTCATCACCGAGCCCGGCATCGGCTACCGCTTCGAGCCTGGCCGAGGCAGGCAGAGGTGAGCATGGCAGACACAGTGGTCATAGCGGTCTTTGCCGCCTGCGGCGGTTGCGTGATGGTGCTCGCCGGACTAGCCGGCCTGCGCCAGACCCGCAGGGTCGAACGCACCGGCGTCAGGGCCTGGGCACTGGTCAAGCACAACCCTCAAGCGCGTGGCGACGATCCCTCGTCGCCACGCCCGCTGCTCCAGTTCAGCACCGAGACCGGTCAAGTGGTGGAGATCGGCAGCCCCGTACCGGCAACGCGACGGCGGCCACTGCACGACGGCGACACACTGCTGATCACCTACGACCCGGCCGACCCGGGCACCATTGTCGTCCACAACCACGAACGGCGTTTACTGGACTACGGGTTCATCGCCGCCGGAACCCTCGTGCTCCTGCTCGCCGTGGTGCTGGTCGGCCTCACGGCACCGTAGTCCCGGCAGTGACTTCCGTACCGCGCCGCCTGCCGAAACGACGGGCGGCGGTGTCGGCGACGCTCGTACTGGAACTCAATCCTCCGCTTGGTGCGCGGCGTTCCCGCTCTCGGCCGCCGCGGGCAGGTTCAGTACGGCGGTCAGACCACCCCCGTCCGTGGCTTCCCATCGCAGTTCGCCACCGATCAGCTGTGCGAGGTCCGCGCACAGGCGCGGCACCAGACCGGTGACCGGAGCCGGGACACCGGCGGCCTCCCTCGCCTCGATGTCGAGGGGACCGTGATCGGCCAGCCGGATCTCGACATGGCCATCGGCCGTCCCTACGGCCACGGCGGGCGGCTCGCCGTCGGGGCTGCGGCGCAGTGCATGCGCCGCCAGATCGGTCACCACCCGGGTGAGCACCGTGGCATCTGCGATCACGTCCGGGAGATCCTCGGTCATCTCCAGCGTCAGGGTGTGCCCGCCGGGGCCGAGGTCACCGAGCGCGACCGCCATGACCTCGTCCATGTCGACCGGTCGCAGATGCACGTCCAGGGCTCCGGCGTGCACCCGGCTCAGGTCCAGCAGGTCACCGACGAGCGCCCCGATCCGGCGGACGGCCTGCTCGGACCGATCGCACAGCGCGGCCCACTGTGATGCGGTCGCGGGCGTCCGACGCTCCCGCAGCCGCTCCAGCGCCCTTTGCGCTGCCGTGACCTCCGCCTCCAGGTCGCTCGCGGCAGCCTGCAGAGCCTCGGCACGGCGCCGGTCGGAAACGGCACGCTCGCTCAGTGTCTCGGCCTGCCGGCGACTGTGTCGGCTTTCCCAGGCCGCCGCCACCTGGGCGGCGCAGCCGTGCAGAAGGCGTCGGTCGCCCGCGTCGAGAGGCCGGCCGTGCGCGGCGAGCATCAGCTCGTCCGTCACCGACACTTCGGTGTCCGCCTGCTCCGGTCGCTCGGGCGGGTGGGGCCCGGAACTGGCGGTGACGAACCACCGTCGGCTGTCGGAGCCGTCCCGCTGGAGCAGGCTGAGCGCCTCAAGGCCGAAGGTCGTACGGACGCGCTCCAACAGGGTCGGCAGATCGTCCCGGTCGCGCAGTGCCGACGTCGCCAGATCCACGAGGGCCCCCGCCTCAGCCGAAGCCCGCGCATGCCGACGAGCCCGCCGGGCCGACCGTTCGACGGCGACACTGACCACGGCGGCCACGGCTACGAACACCACCAGGACGGATGCGTCGCCGACGCGTGCCACGGTGAGCGTGTGGATCGGCTGTACGAAGAAGTAGTCGGCCAGCACACCGGCCCCCAGCGCGGCGACCAGCGCGGGATACAGGCCGCCCACCAGCGCGACGGCCACCACAGCCATCAGGTACACCAACAGCTCACCGGCCAGCCCGAACCCCCTTACGGCGGTCAGCGTCACGGTCAGGACCGGAAGCAGGACCGCCCCCAGCACCATCCCCCACCAGAACCGGCCCCGGCCGAGACCACCCGTAAGCGGAGGCAGGGCCGGCACCCTGGCGCGGTCTCTGCGCTCGTGTGTCAGGACGTGCACGTCGAGGCCACCCGCACGCCGGGTCACCTGAGCCACCACACGGTCACCCAACAACTCGTGCAGCGGACGGTAGCCCCCGCCCAGCACGATCTGCGTGGCGTTCTCCGCACGCGCGAACTGCAACAGCGCCTCGGCGACGTCCGCCTCCACCACCTGGTGGTAGCTGCCCCCCAGCGACTCCACCAAGGCCCGGTGCCCGGCCAGCACCGCCGGATCCGCCCCCACCTGGCCGTCGTCGCGCGCCACGTGCACCGCCAGCAGTTCGCTGCCCGGGATCCTGCCCGCGATCCGCACCGCACGCCGGATCAGCGCCTCCTCGTCCCGCTTGCCGGACAGCGCGACGACGATCCGTTCCTTCGTCTCCCACGGGGCAACGATGCCGTGCTCCGCGCGGTACCGCTGCAGTCCCTCCTCGACCCGGTCCGCCACCCACAGCAACGCCAACTCCCGCAGCGCGGTGAGATTGCCGGGCCGGAAGTAATGGGTGAGGGCCACCTCGACACGATCCGGCGGATAGACGTTGCCGTGGACCATACGGCGCCTGAGCGCCTCGGGAGTCATGTCGACCAGTTCCACCTGCTCGGCGCGCCGCACCACCTCGTCCGGGATCGTCTCAGCCTGCCTGACCCCGGTGATCTCCTCCACCACGTCCGCCAGCGACAACAGGTGCTGGATGTTGAGCGTGCTCACCACGTCGATACCTGCGTCCAGCAGTTCCTCGACGTCCTGCCAGCGCTTCTCGTTACGGGAGCCAGGGACATTGGTGTGTGCGAGTTCGTCGACGAGGGCGACCTGCGGCCGGCGCGCCAGCACCGCGTCCAGATCCATCTCCGTGAACTCGAGGCCCCGGTACATCATCGTCCGACGCGGGACCAGCTCCAGCCCCTCGGCCATCCCCGTCGTCAGCCGACGGCCGTGCGGCTCCACCAGACCGATCACCACATCGGTGCCGCGCCCCCTGCGACGCTGTCCCTCGGCCAGCATGGCGTACGTCTTACCCACCCCGGGAGCCGCTCCCAGGTACACCCGCAGACGCCCACGAGCCACCACCGACCACCTTCCTCACCCGGTCCCACGGCAGCCCGGGCCGGGTCGCATCCGGAAGCTGATCCACTGTCCATACTGCGACCTCCCGGCCACGAGCGCCACGAAGGCGCCGGCCCAGAGCGCGGGCAGATTGCAGGGTTCAGGCGCCCCGAAGGGCCTCACGGGGACACACGACTGCTCCCTTGTCCTGGTCACCCAGTGCGGCTTCGGTCGCGGGTTCCTCGACCACTTCGCGGTGGTCCGCGACGACCGCTCCGTCTGTGGACGCGCCGCCGGGCGAGGCGCCCAGGCCCTCGTGCCCGCACACTCCCGCAAAGCGTCATGCGGTCGATCGGGACGCCTAACGGAACTCGGCCAGCCTGGGCCGCAGCCCGAGCAAGGACAGCAGGGTAGCCACCGCCAGCAGGCCGCCCGCCCAAGGCAACAGACCGCTCACCGTAGAGCGGCCGTCCCGGACGGAGGACGTGAAGTGGGCGCGGTTGATGTCCGTCACCTGGTCCAGGGCGGCCATCCATGCTCCGAAGTGCGCGTTGGAGGTGTCCGGCTCCCAGCCCATGCAGAATTCGGCGGCCTCGCGCTCCTTGCCGGAGGCCATCAGTGCGCGGATCTTGCGGTCGTCGCGCTGGTAGACGGCGTAGGTCTCCACCGTCTTCTGCGCCGCGGCCCGCTCGCCGGGGAAGGTGATGTTGTCCAGCTCGCGGCGGAACTCGCCGGTGAAGCGCCGGTCGTGGTGGTCGGTCTCGTACGCCTGCCAGGTGGTGCTCAGTTCCGAGTCGTACGTGGAGAGCGTGGCGCCCTTGAGGCCGTACAGCGCTTGGGACTTGGCGAGGAACGAGTCCGCGTACTGCTCGCGCCGCTGCGGGTCGAGCAGGTAGCGGCTCTCGTCGGCGTTGGCGTCGTAGGCGATGGCGCGGGCGCGGGAGAGGGCGACGACGGAGTCGAAGGCGTCGTGCCGGGCCACCCGCAGGTGATCTGCGGAGGCGGACAGCATCCCGGACCCGAGGATCACCGCGAGCAAGGTGCAGACCGTGGCGGCCAGCACTCCCGGGTTGAGGAGCCGCCGGAATGCGCGGGCCAGATACCACTGCAGGACGCCCAGCACCGCCAGCAACAGCACGCCCAGGACCAGGACGGTGACGAGCTGCGCGGAGAGGGTGGAACGGGCCGAGGCGTACTCGGCGTCGAAAGCCGCGTTGTTCGACGACACCAAGGTGTTGGCGGCGGGCACGAGTCGGGTGCGGAGCAGGTCCGTCGCGCGGCGGTAGTCGGTAAGGGCGGCCGGTCTGCCGCCAGGGTGGCCGTCGTTCTCCAGGGCGCGGCCTATGAGCTCCTGGTACTCGGCGAAGTCGTCGGTCAGCGACTCCACGGTCTTCTCGTCGGTCCCGCTGCCCTGCGCGGCTACGGCAAGCGCACGCAGCTCATGCCCGATCTCGCGCCGGGAGTCACCGTAGAAACCGACCGCCTTCTCGTATGGGGTCTGCAGGCGTCCCTTTCCCGCATCGCCGTTCGACAGCAGGATGTTGGCGGCCTGAGCGTCCATGTCGTTCAGCGCCAGCTTGAGATCGGCGGCGCTGGTCGTGCGGGGCGCGTCGCGCTCGGCGACGCTGCTCCATGTGCCGAGAGCGGCGAGCCCGGCCACGAGTAGGAGCACGGCGAGGGCGGTCGTGAGCAGGACCGTGGCCGCGCGCAGAAGACGCAGCCGCGCGGGCACGGATGCCCAGTAGCGGCGGC